>JAMOTQ010000101.1 GCA_027068365.1 Methanocaldococcus sp. | reverse complement strand
TCCCCAACATAAGATAAATGTGGAATTTTTGTATTTTTCATAATTATACTTGCCTTAACCTCAGATGAGTTTCCAACAAAGGTATTTTCCATTAAAACAGTGTAAGGTCTTATATAAGCTAATGGTCCCACAACAGCTCCTTTTTTAATAATTGCAGGACCCTCAATAACCGAATTTGATTTAACAATGGCTCCTTCTTCTATTATTACATTTCCTTTAATAACTACATTTTCCTCAACTTTTCCTTTGATGTTTGTTTTTATTTTATTTAAGAGATATTTATTTGCCTCTAAAATGTCCCATGGTCTTCCAACATCATTCCAATAACCATTTAACTTAATTCCTTTAACCTTTTCCTCTCTAATCAGTTGTTTTATTGCATCTGTAAGTTCTCTCTCTCCTCTTTCAGAAATTTCTGTTTTTTCAATTAATTCAAAAATCTTCTTATCAAATTTGTATATTCCAGCATTTATTAAGTTTGATTTTGGATTTTTTGGCTTTTCTTGTATTTCTATAACATTATTTTCATCATCTAAAACAACAACTCCAAAGTTTTCTGGATTTTTTACCTCTTTAACTGCAATGACATATTTATACTTTAAAAACTCATCTAAACTGTCTTCAAAAATAACATCTCCATTTATAACTAAAAATTCATCATCTACATAATCCTTAGCTGTTAAAACAGCCTGTCCAGTTCCATCTATCTCTCCCTGCTCTAAAAATTTAACCTTTGGATTATCTTTAAAGTAATCAATAATTTTTTCTTTTTTATATTTAACAATTAAGTAAATGTTATCTACAAAATCCTCAATTTTCTCAATGATATGTTGTAAAATTGGCTTTCCAGCTATGGGAATCATTGGTTTTGGTCTGTTCTCTGTTAATGGTTTTAACCTTTCTCCTTTACCTGCACACAGTATTATAGCATCCATATACATCACCAAAATTTAAAAATAGTTTTATAAAACACTTAAAGCATCTTTAACCAACTTTATCCCTTTCTCTAAAAGCTCCTTGGCATATTTATTATTTTTTGCCTCAACTCTAACCCTTATGTATGGCTCAGTCCCAGAGGGTCTTATTAAAACCCATCCATTATCTAAGTTAAACCTTGCCCCATCAACCGTCTCTGGAATTGTTTTAAATAAATTTTCCCCATTCTCAATAACATAACTCATTACTTTTTCTTTTTTATCATCCTCACAGTAAATTTTTTCCCTCAAATTTACATAAGAAGGGATTTCATCCAATATCTCATATAATTTTTTATTGTAAAATTCCAACATCTCTAAAACTCTCAGCCCACTCAAAATACCATCTGGTGTTAGATGGATATCAGCGTGAATCCATGTTCCACTTGGCTCTCCACCAAATATGGCGGAGTTTTTAATCATCTCCTCAGCAACAGCCACATCTCCAACTCTTGTCCTTATAATTTCAACATCTAAATCCTTTAAATACTCATCAATAATCATTGAAGCATCTACTGTTGTAACAATCTTTTTATTACCTGTTTTTTCAACAATATACCTTGAAAAAGCGGCTAATAACTTATCAAAATCAGCCAATCTTCCCTTTTCATCTATTGCCACCATTCTATCCGCGTCACCATCGTGTGCTATACCAATATAGTTATCTCCATTCATATTGAGACCTCTAATTATATCCATCGTCTTTTTCAGGTTTTTTTCATCTGGTTCTGGTAATCTACCTATAAACCTCCCATCCATGTGGCTATTAACTGATATAACATGACACCCTAAATCTGTAAATAAATATGGAGATACTAAACAAGCGGATGCATTAGCACAATCAACTACTACATTAAAACCTTTATTTATTTCAATATTATTTATTATATATTCCATGTAATTCCTTATTGCCCTACTATCCTCCCAAATATCTCCTACTTTATCCCATCCAACCTCAACAAACTCCCCTTTAAATATAATTTCCTCAATCTCTTCCTCCTCTTTTTTATTAAAAGCTAAACCATTTTTATTAAAAAGTTTTATTCCATTGTATTCAGGAGGGTTGTGAGAGGCGGTAATCATAACTCCTACATCATAGTTTCTTGCATTAAAACCTAAAACAGGCGTTGGGACTATATTAATAGTTGTAACCTCCCCTCCACCATTTAAAACTCCTGCTGTTAAAGCAGTTTCAATTAACTTCCCGGTGGTTCTTGTGTCCCTACCAACCATAACATTTTTATACTTTTTAGCTATTGCCAATCCTACTTTATAGGCAATTTTTGGAGATAAGTTTTTCATTCTTATTCCAGAAGTTCCAAATAACTTTCCCATGCTAACACCTGAATATCCAAGTTTTGAATAATTAAAAAAGTAAGTAAAATTATAATTATAAAATTAAATTATAATTAAGATGACAACAATTAAATGGGGGGTTGAGATAATAATTTATTGTTAAAGCATAAAAGTTTTTATACACATTGCCATTAATCATTTTTAAAGTCAATATTATTCGGGTGTTATGTTATGATACTATTGGTTAGTCCCATAGATGTTGAAGAAGCAAAAGAAGCAATAGCAGGAGGAGCTGACATCATAGATGTAAAAAACCCAAAAGAGGGCTCCTTAGGAGCAAACTTTCCATGGATGATTAAGGCAATTAGGGAAGTTACACCAAAAGATTTGTTAGTTAGTGCCACAGTTGGAGATGTCCCTTACAAGCCAGGAACAATATCATTAGCAGCAGTTGGAGCGGCAATTAGCGGAGCTGATTATATAAAAGTTGGATTGTATGGAGTTAAAAACTATTATCAAGCAGTTGAGTTAATGAAAAATGTTGTTAAGGCGGTTAAAGATATTGATGAGGACAAAATAGTTGTTGCCGCAGGATATGCTGACGCTTATAGAGTTGGAGCTGTTGAGCCGCTAATAATCCCAAAGATTGCGAGAGATGCTGGTTGTGATGTGGCAATGTTGGATACAGCAATAAAAGACGGAAAAACACTCTTTGATTTCCAAAGTAAAGAAATATTAAAGGAGTTTGTTGATGAAGCTCATGACTATGGATTAAAATGTGCCTTAGCTGGTTCAATAAAGAAGGAACATATCCCTATATTAAAGGAGATTGGAACTGATATCGTTGGTGTTAGGGGAGCTGTATGTAAAGGAGGGGATAGAAATAACGGTAGAATAGATAGAGAGTTAGTTAGAGAGTTGAAAGAGCTTTGTAAGTAAATTTTTAAGTTTTATATTTTAAAATTTTAAATTTTTGATAGTAGAGCTTTTTTAATAGTAAAGCCCGGGTCGCCTAGCCAGGATAGGGCGCTGGCCTGCGGAGCCAGTTGTCAGGGGTTCAAATCCCCTCCCGGGCGTTATTATTTAAATTATTATGTTTAAGTAACTTTTTTATGATGTTTATTAAAATCTCTTCTTTGTTTGGGAATAAAAATAAGAGTTCATTTTCAAATTCATTTATGTGGTATTTTCCATATTTCAGATGCAAGAGTTCATGAGCAAAAATAAATTTTATTTCTTCATCAGTTAGATATGGGAGGACATTTTTGTTAATATAAATTGTCTTATTAGTCAATGAGATGGAGGCGATTTTTCTCTTAAATGGCTTTATTTTTATTTTTATATCTGCTTTTTTATCATTTAGATTTAACTCCCTTATTGTATTATTTAGAATATCGTTTATTTTATCTCTCATTCTATCACATTATGTAAAAATTGGTTTAATAATCTCTTCAACTATCTTATTTGACATTTTTCTTCTTTTTTCAGTTTCTTTAATTGCATTTCTCAAATCAATAAATAAGAATTTTTTAATTTTATCAAAATCACTTGGTTTTATTAATTTTTTATCTTCCAAATTTTTTAAGGTCTTTTCAGTTAATGGAAGTTTTCTGATATTACAATTTTCTATATAATTTAAATAGAACAATATATTTTTTAATGCCTTATCTGAATTTGATAATGATTTTTCTTCCTCTTCATAGGTTTTTAATGAATTTAAATAATTTATTAATTCGTTAATTACCTCCTCGCTCTTTTTGGTTCTTGTTATATATTCATTTTTCAATTCCTTTATTCTATTGTATATAATCCTATATATCGGCTCTTTTTTGTTTTTAGTGGTGTCTAAGGCAAAATAAATTATATTAGCAACAATTACATTAAATTCATCTTCTTTTAAGTTCTTCAATAGTTTTAGGTCCAGAGGGATTGAGGCAATGTCCTTATAAGTATCAAACTCCAAGTATTTTATTAGTTCTTTTTTTATTCTATTGTATGGAATTTTATAGCTCTTTGGCTTTGTTTGCTTGTTTATTCCAGCGGATAATAATTTTAACCATTCATACATTTCATAATAATTTAACTTTTCCCCATAAGCTCCAACTGCCTCAAATAATTGGATAAGTTCTCTAAGTTTTGTATAAAAATAATCAAATTTATCGCTTAGGGTAATTTTGGCTATAATCTTTTTAAATTCTTTTTCTGGCTCTTTATGTTTTTTTAAGTTTTCAATGAAATTATTAAAATCAATTCCAACGATTGAGTTAAATAACTTTTTAAATTCATCCAACTTTGTTAAAAAACTCTCCCAAATCTTTGATGTCTCAACAAATAAGTTGTTTAAAATATCTTTATTTATTGCTTCATCTCTGTATAAATTATAGTTTTCAATTGCCTTTTTGTAGTTCTCAATTAAGATTCCTGTTAAATCAACAATAAGCCCATATTTCTTATTTTTTGCTGGTCTGTTTGCCCTTGCGGATGCTTGGAGTAATAAGTAATCTTTAAGAAATTGGTGGAGGTATATAGTTTTTAATATAGGTGCATCAAAACCAGTTAATAGTTTTTTATTGACTATTAAAATTTTTGGCTCATTTGAAGTTTTAAACTTGTCAGCCCATTCTTTATTTAATTCATCCACATTTTTATTATACCTATTTTCAATCATCTTTTTGTAGTTCTCAATTTCTACCTCATCATTGTGCTGATAAGTTATAACAACCTGAGTCCAGTTTTCATTGTAGTCCCTTATCTTTTCTTTAAGATATTTATCTAAATATTTTTTAAATAAAATACATGACTTCCTATCTTGTGCTATAACCATCGCTTTAAATTTAAAGTTCTCAGTGTCTTCTAAAATGTTATTTGCTATATATTTGGATGCCTCCCTTATACTACTTTCACTTTTTAATAAATCAGATAATTTTATCTTTTCAGCAATTTCCTTTTTGGATACAACAATCTTATCAGCATCCTCTTCATCAACAAACAATTTTTCTATAATATTTTTTATCTCTTCCTCTGAAATATCTTTTATATCTTCTGGTTTAACAACTCTCCAAATTAGAGGTAAGGTAAAGCCCTCTTTTATTGACTCCTCAATAAAAAACCTGTCTAAGTAAAACTCTCCTTCTTTTGGGTAGGCATATTCCTTAAACGTGCTTGCATCTTTTTTATGAATTGGAGTTCCAGTAAAACCAATTGCAATAGCATTTTTTAAAATTTTGTTTCTTAGAGTTGCAAATTTTCCTGATTCAGTTCTATGAGCTTCATCTCTCAAAATCAAAATTTCTTTTTTATCAATTGAGCCAAATGAGTTTATAAAGTCATCTAATTTATTTTTATCAAATTTGTGCATCATAACCAAATAAACTCCCTTTCCTGAAATGTTTATATTTTTTTCTGACTCTTTTATTATTTTTAAAACTTTTTTAAGTTCTTCAATACTTTCAATTCTTTTAAAACTCTCTTTAAATGTTATATTTTGTAAGGCAATTATGTCATCATTAAACTGATTCTCCAACTCCCTTCTATCTACCATTATAAAAACAATAGGGTCTCTGTTTTTAAATTCGTTGTAAAATATTTCCGCCAAATAAATAATTTCAAAGGTTTTCCCACTTCCCTGCCAATGCCAAATTAAGCCCCTATTTTTATAATCTTCGTTGTTTAGGTAGTTGATTATTCTCTCATAAGCTTTTTTTACAGCCCAATATTGCATATACCTCGGGATAATTTTAGTTTTTCTCCCAGCCCTGTCCTTACTAAAAAATATAAAGTTCTTTATTATATCTAAAACCCTCTCCCTTTTTAACAAATCCCAAATATCCTCCTCTTTTTTCACATTTTTCCATTTGTATGGCTTTTTAAATCTATCTTCTTTTTCTTCGTTTGGGTATGTTGAAATATAAAGTTTTTCATCTCCATAGGCAATGGCAAACTGCACATAGCTGAATAGTTTAGGAGCTTCCCTCTCATACCTATTTATTTGATTTATTGCCTCTTCATAAGTTTCTTTTTCAGATAGTTCTCTTTTTGCCTCTATAATAATTATAGGAATTCCATTAACAAATAATGTAAAATCTGGGATAATATTGTCGTTTCCTTTAAATTTTAGTTCATGGGCATAGTTAAAAACATTTTTCTCAATATTTTTGTAATCAATTAATTTAACCCTATTAGAAACTTGCCCTTTTCTTCCTTTATCTAATGTTATTAATATCCCATTTTTAATATAGTCCAAAATATTCTCTGGTTTCTGCTCATTTATTAGCTTATTTATTGCTTTTTCAATAAATTCCTCTTTGTATTCTTCTATATGGTCATTTATAATTTTTAATTGCTCCTCTAAGATTGGTTTTATTATGTAGTTGTTAAA
>JAMOTQ010000100.1 GCA_027068365.1 Methanocaldococcus sp. | reverse complement strand
TATTTCTTTAAAATCCACTCCATTTCTTCTGGATTCCATCCAATCCTATTAATCCTTTCTGGCATATTTTCTACACAGATTGTTATATTTTTGTTAATAGCTACTTCCAATGTTTTATCTAAATATTTAAAAAATGCTTCATATTCTTCATCAGTTGGAGGTCTTGTGGTGGGTCTCTTTCCAGGATGTATAGTTATTAATTTACATCTGTAAAACTTAGCCAACTCAATGCTCCAAATTGTCTCTTTTATAACCGCCTCTCTAACGTAAGGATTTAATGAAGAGGGATTTAACTCAATATGTGGATTGTGTAGAGCAACATCAAACTTTAAAAACTCCTTTTTAAGCTCAGTAATATAATCTAAATCAAACCTATTATCCCAAAAATCTGGATTCTCTGGAAAAAATTCTATACATTTAATCCCAATATCCCTAAATATGTCAAAAATCTCAACCATTGGATATTCCCAAAAAAATAATGTTGAGACACCAATCTTCATTATTGCCACCAACTTACTTTTTATACTTGTGTATTAATTTTTATGTTTGAGAGGATATTTATTGCTTTGGTGAAAGTATGGAAAAAATGAAAGACAAAATCTTTGGTTCTGTATTTGGGGCAATTATTGGAGATGCCTTAGGAATGCCAACTGAAAATTTAACAAAAGAAGAGATAAAAAAACTCTATGGATTTGTAGATAACTACGTTGAACCAAAAAACTACTTATCTGGGAAGCTAAGTAAAGGGGACTGGACAGATGATACAGAGCAAGCCATCTGTTTAATAAAAAGCTTAACAAAAGAAGGAGTAGATATAAAAAAATTTGCCAACTATTTAATAGAATGGAAAAATAAAAATCCCCCAGATATTGGATTAACATCACTAATGGCTATTGAAAAATTAAAAAATAACGATTATTCTGGGATTGATAGCAGTAGTTGTGGAGCGGCAATGAGAATCTACCCACTGGGGATTGTATTCTATAACAATCTAAAAAAATTAAAGGAAGAGGTTATAAAGGCATCAAAAATAACCCACAACAACAAAACAGCAATTGCCGGAGCTTTATCTATAGCATTCTTTGTTAGTAGAGCTTTAAATGATAAGAAAGATTTTATATTATTAGATGAATGCTATAACTATATAAAAGATATAGATGAAGAATTTGCTAAAAGATTATTAGAAATTAAAAATTTTAAAAACTTTAATGAGTTATCTCACATCTATAATTACTTTGGAACTGGCGTAAAAACTGAGGAAGTTGTTCCATCAGCAATAGCAACCTATTTATTAACTAATAACTTCAAAGAAGGCATGTTGAAGTGCATAAACGCTGGTGGGGATACTGACAGCTTGGCATCAATGTATGGTGCCATAGCTGGGGCATATTATGGCTTTAAAAGCATACCAAAAGAGTGGATTAATGGCTTAAAAAATAAAGAAGTTGTTTTTAAACTTGCTGAGAGATTATACCAATTGGTTACAGAATAAACCATTATTTAT
>JAMOTQ010000099.1 GCA_027068365.1 Methanocaldococcus sp. | reverse complement strand
CGGTTATGGTTGTAGGGTGAAAAAAAGGAGAATGTGTATATGAAACAGGTAACTTAAAAGCCGAGGAGAGGGTTAGGTTCGCTAAACAGTTATTGGATGAATTAGGAATCGGCGGAGACAGAATAGACATATTCTTTATGTCAGCTGCTGAGGCAGATAAATTCGTCTCCGCCGTTAATGAGATGACTGCAAGAGTTGAAAAACTCGGACCTAACCCTCTCAAAGCTCAGTAAAAGCCGGAGATTAAAGGGATGAGTTCTCTCGGGAACCCGTTAGGGACCGAGGGAACAACCGCCCCCATGTGAGGGGTTCTCCGGCTTGGAATTTAGGGCTCAATAGTTAAATTTAAACTTTTTAGGGTGATTACCTTGGCAGTTAAGGTGGGGATGATTCAGTTATGTGGATGTTCAGGGTGTCATATCTCCTTATTAGATTTACACGATAAGTTATTAGAAGTTTTACCAAATTTAGAGATTGTCTATGCCCCTATAATTGCAGACCCTAAGGAAATTCCAGAGGGAATAGATGTTTTCTTAGTTGAGGGTGGAATAAGGAACGAGCACGATGAGCATCTAATTCATGAGATAAGAGAGAAATCAAAGATTGTTATTGCATGGGGAACTTGTGCTGCTTATGGAGGTATTCCAGGTTTAGCTAACCTATATTCAAAAGAAGAGTTATTAAATTACGTTTATTCAACTGACTCAACTGATAACAAGGGAGAAATTCCTTCTGAAGAGATTCCACCATTAGAGGAGTATGTTAAACCAATAAGTGCTGTTGTTAAGGTAGATTATGTAATTCCAGGTTGCCCACCAACACCAGAAATGATAGCTGATGCAATCGTTGCATTGTTGAATGGAGAGGAGCCAAAGTTACCAACAAAAATTGTATGTGATGAGTGTCCAAGAAAAAAAGAGAATGTATTCCCAGAGAAATTTAAAAGGACTTATGAAGGAAGACCAGACCCAGAGAAATGTTTGTTTGAGCAAGGTTACCCTTGCTTAGGATTTGCCACAAGAGCTGGATGTGGAGCAAGATGTCCAAATGCAGGAGTGCCTTGTAGAGGATGCTTTGGTAAAACAGACAAGTCATTGGACTTGGGAGCTAACGCAGCTAACGTATTGGCTAATTCAGGAGAGGCAGCTTTAGAGATTCCAGATAAGGTAGCGTTATTAAACAGATTCACACTACCTGACGCTTTAATCAACAGAAAGGTAAAATAAATAAGCATAAATAATAAAATAAGGGTGAATTTATGGGCAAGATAGTAATTGAGCCCCTATCAAGATTAGAAGGGCATGGTAAGGTTACAATAACCTTAGATGAAAATGGAAGACCTAAGGATGTTAAGTTGCATATAACTGCATTGAGAGGATTTGAGCAGTTCGTTGTTGGAAGACCTGCTGAGGAAGTTCCAAGAATTGTTCCAAGAATCTGCGGTATTTGTCAGACAGCCCACCACTTAGCAAGTGTTAAGGCAGTTGATGCCGCTTGGGGTGTAGAGATTCCAGAACCAGCAAAAAAATTGAGAGAATTAATGCATATAGGGAATATGATTCACAGCCATGCGTTGCACTTCTACTTCTTAGCAGCACCTGACTTTGTTCTCGGTCCAGATGCAGACCCAGCAATAAGAAATATTGTTGGGGTTATAGACAAAGCTCCAGAAGTTGCTAAGCAGGCAATTGCATTGAGAAAGTATGGGCAAAAGATTGTTGAAGCAGTTGGAGGTAAGGCAATTCATCCAGTTACTGGAATTCCTGGTGGGCAAGCAAAGAGATTAACAGAAGAAGAAAGAGATAAAATATTAAAAGATGCTGACCAGATGATAGAATACGCTAAAAATGGAGTTGAGCTTATAAAACAATTGAATGAGCAACACATGGATAAAATAAAGACATTGGGGGTTATTGACACCTATTACTTAGGTTTAGTTAAAGATGGAAAACACAACTTCTATGATGATACTTTAAGATTTTTATCACCTGATGGAAAGGAGAAAGTTGATTTCAAACCTTCTGAGTATTTGGACTATATAGGGGAGCATGTAGTCCCTTACAACTATGTTAAACATCCATACTACAAAAAGGTAGGGTATCCAGATGGAATTTATAGAGTAGGGCCATTGGCTATGCTGAATGTCTGTGATGCTATGGAAACACCATTGGCAGAAGAGTATAGAAAAGAGTTCTTTGACATCTTTGGATTTCCAGCAAATCAGTCATTAGCATATAATCATGCAAGATTGATTGAATTAGTTGCGGCATGTGAGAAGGCAAAAATGTTATTGGAGGATAATGACATCACATCAGATGATATTAAAGCAGAGGTTGAACCAAGAGCTGGAAATGGTGTTGGAGTAGTTGATGCTCCAAGAGGGGTTTTAATTCACAACTACGAAACAGATGAAAATGGAATCGTTGTTAAAGCAAACATGATTGTCGCTACAACCCACAACGTTCCAACAATGGAGAAAGCTATTCAACAAGCAGCTCAAGAAATCTTCAAATAAATAAACTTTTTAGATTACGATTATCTAAATCATTATTATCTGGTGATAAACATGGCTGAGAAGAGCACAGTTAAAGTTGATGAGGTAAAATTAAACTTAATAGAGATGGTTTTAAGAGCTTATGACCCTTGATACTCATGTGCCGCTCATATAATAGTTAAAGATGAGAAAGGAAACAAAATTATCGAGGTTATTAAAGAATAAACCCACAACCGAACCCAGTTTGGGAGGTTGTGGGTATTTTCCCCTTATGCAGGGGGATTCGCTAAAATCCTCCTTATGGGATTTTAGCATATAATTTTTGGGAGGATGAGATTAATGAGCATAACAATTCAAAAAGATGCTTGTTTAGTATGTTATGCCTGTCAAGCAGAATGCCCGACTAAGGCAATAGATATAGACAGTTTTAAAGTTTGTAATTTATGCATGGAATGTGTTAATGCCTGTCCAACAGGAGCTTTAATGGAGGAGGAAATTGAAATTAATGGAAAGAAGTTAAAGAGAGTTAATTATCTTGCCCACAAGTGTGAAAAATGCGGAATATGTGCAAATGTCTGTCCTGTTGGTATAAAAGTTGTAGATGATAACTTCCCTTACTCAAAAGGACATTGTGTTCTCTGCCAAAAATGTATAGAAATTTGCCCAATCGAAATAATTTCATTGCCTGGAATAATAGATAAACCAAAAAAAGTTATTAAAGCTCCAAAAGAGCCAATAGCTGTTACTGATGACTGTGTAGGTTGTGGTATCTGCGTTCCAGAATGTCCTGTAAACGCAATTACTATCGAGAATAACAAGGCAGTTATTGACAAGAATAAGTGTATTTATTGCAGTATTTGTGCCCAAACTTGTCCATGGAATGCCATATTTGTGGCTGGAAAAATACCAAAGAAGAGAAGAAAAGAGGTTAAGAAGTTTGAAGTCGATGCAGAAAAATGTATCTACTGTTTGAAGTGTGTTGAGATTTGTCCAGGAGATATGATTAAGGTTGATAAAGAAAACATGATTGTTGTTCCTCCAAAATCATGCCCTGCCTGTAAATTGTGTGTAAATATTTGCCCAGTTGATGCTTTAGAGTTGGATGTTAAGTTAAGCTCACCACACCCAATAACAGATGAGGGCTTGGTTATTGTAGAGGAGGACTTTGAAGTTTTGAAAAAATGTGCCTCTGTCTGTCCAACAGAGGCAATTGTTGTGGATGATGAGAAAAAAGAGGTTAGAATGTGCATTGTATGTGGAGCGTGCACTGTTGCATGTCCAACAGGAGCTTTAAAGCTTGGTAAGATAGAACATAATGGAAAAGAATACAATAGAATTGAGTTCAGTCCATACTTATGCGATAAGTGTGGAAAGTGTGTTGAAGTTTGTCCAATGAAAACATTGAAATTAACTGATGATGAGAAACTACCATTAAAAGGATACTGTGTAATGTGTCTCCTCTGCCTTTCATGTGCAGAGAGTGAGAAAAAAAAGGTTTTAGAGCTGAGATAAATTAATAAAAGGGGTGAATCCCTCATGGTAAAAGTTGTTAGAAATGTTGTTTGTCCATTTTGTGGGACTTTATGTGATGATTTAGAGATTTTAGTTGAAGACAACCACATAGTTGGAACAAGACATGCATGTAGAATTGGTAACGCTAAGTTTATGCACTTTGAAGGGGCTGTAAGATACACAGAACCATTAATGAGAGAAAATAAAAAAGATGATTTCAAAAAAGTTGATTATGAGACAGCAATTGAAGAAACTGCAAGATTATTAACTGAAGCTGCTCTACCTTTAATCTACGGATGGAGTGCTACTGAATGCCACGCACACATGTATGGAGTTGAGTTAGCTGAGTTAGTTGGAGCAGTTATAGACAACACGGCAAGTGTTTGACACGGACCTTCTGTTTTAGCATTGCAGGATGTAGGATACCCCGTCTGTACATTAGGAGAGGTTAAAAACAGAGCTGATGTAGTTATTTACTGGGGTTCAAACCCAATGCACGCCCACCCAAGGCACATGAGTAGATATTCAGTATTTGCAAGAGGATTCTTTAGAGAGAGAGGAAGAGAGGATAGAACTTTAATTGTTGTTGACCCAAGAGAAACAGATTCAGCAAAATTAGCAGATATTCATTTACAAGTTGAGCCTCATAAAGATTATGAGTTAATTAGTGCAATGAGGGCAGTGTTAAAAGGTTTTGAATTGCAGACAGATAAAGTTGCGGGAGTTCCAGCTGATTTGATATACGAGGCAGTTGAGATTTGTAAGAATGCTCAGTTTGGACAGTTGTATTTTGCTATGGGAGTGACAATGACAAGAGGTAAGCACAGAAACATTGATAATGCAATCTCCTTAGTTATTGACTTAAACGCTTACACAAAATTCGGACTAATGCCAATGAGAGGGCACTACAACGTTAATGGATTCAACCAGGTCTTAACTTGGGTTACTGGTTATCCATTCGGTGTTGATTTCTCAAGAGGTTATCCGAGATACAACCCAGGGGAGACAACAGCCAATGACTTGTTGCAGAGGGGAGAAACAGATATGATGTTAAATATAGCATCAGACCCTGGGGCTCATTTCCCACAAAAGGCAGTTCAGCACATGGCAAAGATACCATTGGTTTGTATCGACCCTCATGAAACGCCAACAACTCAGTTAGCAAATATTATAATCCCTCCAGCAATTGCCGGAGTTGAAGTTGAAGGAACTGCTTATAGAATGGACGGAGTTCCAATTCAGTTGAGAAAGGTTATTGACCCACCAGAGGGTGTTTTACCAGATAGGGAGATATTAAAGATGCTCATTAAGAAAGTTAAAGAGATGCTCTAAAAATTCTAATAAGAAAAATATAAATATTGAATATATATCTAATGAGTTATTGGGGTGGGCGTGCAACGCTAACCATCTTTGGGGTATCCTACATCCTGCGTTACACGTCGTATGTTGGAGGGGAACCCGTAAGGGACCCTCCAACATTTTATTATTTTAGATAATTAAATCAATTTATTTAAATATATAAATAAAACTTTAAAAATAAATTAAATTATTAATTGAAGAATAAATAAAGGAATTATTTTTCTTTTTTTACCAAAATTTTGTTGATTCCATCTATAACTGCCTCAACTGAAGCTCTAACTATATCTTCACTCGCCGCCTTTGTTGTTATCTCTCTTCCATACCCTTCTAATGTTACAATAACCTCTGCCAACGCATCAGTTCCTCCAGTTATAGCATTTATGTGATACTCTTTAAGTTTAATCTTCTCTCCAATTGCCTTTTGTACTGCCTTAACTGCCGCATCTACTGGACCAACACCAATGGCTGAGCTTTTCTTAATCTCTTCCTCAATCTTTAAAGCAACTGAGGCAGTTGGAATAACTTTATTTCCAGTCATAACTGCTATTTGCTCCAATTCAACAACTCTATCTTTTTTAGCCAACTTACCAACAACGTCTTCAACTATTGCCTCAACATCTCTGTCTGTAACTCTTTTACCTTTATCCCCCAATGATTTAATCCTCTTTACAATTTCTTCAAACTGCTCTTTATTTATATCTCTACCTACTTCAATGCCAAGTTCTTTTAGCTTTGCCTCAATTGCATGAGTTCCAGTATGCTTACCCAATATAATTTTTCTTTTCTGCCCAACTAACTCTGGTGGAATTGGCTCATAAGTTAAAGCATGAGCTAAAACACCATGGGCATGAATCCCACTTTCATGAGCAAAGGCATTTTCCCCAACAATTGCCTTGTTTGGTTGGACTTTAATTTCAGTGTATTTTGATACGAGTTGAGATATATCATAAAGTTTTTGTGTTTTTATATTAGTTTTAACTCCATAAATTGACATTAAGCTCATGACAACCTCTTCTAATGCCGCATTTCCTCCTCTCTCTCCTAAGCCGTTTATTGTGCAATGCACTTGCTCAGCTCCTGCTTCAACTGCTGCCAATGAGTTAGCAACTGCCAATCCAAAATCATTATGGCAATGCACAGATATAGGGACTTTTATCTCTTTTTTTAACTCATTTATTAAGTAATACATAGCCCTTGGAATCATAACACCAACTGTATCTGGAACATTAATTATATCCGCCCCCGTCTCAACTGCCTTTTTATAAACTTCTATTAAATAATCAAGTTCTGTTCTTGTGGCATCCTCTGCTGAAAACTCTACTTTAATTCCATGTTCTTTTATATATTCAATTGCCTCAACAGCAATGTCTATAATTTCTTCCTTAGATTTTTTTAGTTTATACTTTCTATGTAGTGGAGAGGTTGCTATGAATGTGTGTATCCTATCTACACCACAATCTATGGCTACATCAATATCCTTTTTTACAGCTCTTGCTAATCCACAAATCTCAGCATCTAAGTTTAGTGAGCAGATTTTTTTAATTGCTTCTTGCTCTCCCAATGAAGAGACAGGAAATCCTGCCTCAATAACATCAACACCTAACTCATCTAATTTTATGGCAATTTCTATCTTTTCCTCGGGTGTTAAAGAGACACCAGGTGTTTGCTCACCATCTCTAAGCGTTGTATCAAAGATATAAACTCTCTTTGGAATATTTAGATTTTCAAGTGCCTTTTTGATAATCTCATTTTCTTCCCTATAAATTATCATAATCCCACCAAAACTTTAATTTATTAATTGCATTATTTCAGGGTATTATAAAAAGTTTATAGAATTATTTTTCCAAATTAACATATAGGGTTATAACGATGTTAGTATCTAAGTTATTAAATACCTTGACTAAAATGATGCATTGATGCATATTAGTAATAAATACAATAACTTTAATTATTGGTAAAAGTATTTAATATCTATTGATAATTATCTCTACCTAACTACATTAATTGAGGGATAAGATGAA
Source organism: Methanocaldococcus sp. (assembly GCA_027068365.1). GTDB lineage: Archaea > AGJL01 > Methanococci > Methanococcales > Methanocaldococcaceae > Methanocaldococcus. The sequence continues at coordinate 21,915 of JAMOTQ010000099.1, read as the reverse complement.
GATGTTGCTAATTCACTCTGATTATTTAGAGTTTGAAGCAAAGCAAAAAACAAAGATTGCAGAAGAAACAGAGAATTTAAAAGGTAAGTTAGATGAGTGTTTAGCTTGTTTTATTGCAGTGGAGAGAGAAGATGAAAATAAGCCAGAAGGAGTAGCAATAAGAGCAGTTGAAGAGATTGAAAAGGTAGCTAATCAGTTAAAGGTAAGTAATATAGTTGTTTATCCTTATGCTCATTTGTCAAGTGATTTATCCTCACCAGAAACAGCTATAAAGGTTCTAAAAGACATTGAAAATATTTTAAAAGAAAAGGGGTATAATGTTTTGAGGGCTCCATTTGGATGGTATAAGGCATTTAAAATTAGTTGTAAAGGACATCCATTGAGTGAGTTATCAAGAAAGATTGTAGCTAAGGAAGAAAAGAAAGAGAAAGGGGAGGAATCTAAATTCTATTTGTTAAATCCAGAGACAGAGGAGATTATTGAATTAAATGAAGAAAACATTAATATAATTAAAGATGAAGAGCTTTTAGCTTTGGCAAAACATGAGTTGGGAATTAAAGAACATAGGGAAAATGAAGAGCCACCCCATGTAAAGTTTATTAAAGAAAAAGATATTTGCAGTTATGAAGAGGCATCAGACCCTGGACATTTTAGATGGTATCCAAAAGGTAAGTTGATGAGAGATTTGTTGGCAGATTATGTTTATAACTTAGTAGTTAATATGGGGGCGATGCCAGTAGAAACACCGATTATGTATGATTTGGGTAACAAAGCTATTAGAGAGCATGCAGACAAATTTGGAGAGAGGCAATATAGGTTTAGACAGGGAAATAGGGAGTTAATGCTGAGATTTGCGGCATGCTTTGGGCAGTTTATGATGAAAAAAGACATGTATTTGTTGCCAAGATATCTTCCATTAAAACTCTATGAGTTATCAACTTATAGTTTTAGATATGAGCAGAGAGGGGAGTTGGTTGGATTAAAGAGGTTGAGATGCTTTACAATGCCAGATATGCATACCGTCTGCTTAAACTTAGAGCAGGCAATGGAAGAATTTGAAAAACAGTTCTGGGAGTGTTTAAAAACAGGAGATGACTTAAATCTAAGCTATTCAGTAATATTTAGATTCACAAAGGACTTCTTTGATGAGCATAGGGACTGGTTCTTTAAGATAGCTAAGGAGTATAAAAACAAATATGGAAAGGATGTTATCTTAGAGATATTACCAAAAAGAAAACACTATTGGGTTGGTAAGGTAGATATTGCAGTAATAGACAGTTTAGGAAGACCTATTGAAAATCCAACTGTCCAGATAGATGTTGAGAGTGCTAAAAGGTTTGATATAAAAGTGCATACAAATGAAGGAGAGATTTATCCAATAATACTGCACTGCTCACCAACTGGTTCAATTGAGAGGGTTCTATGCGGTTTGTTAGAAAAAGCGGCAATAGAGGCAGAAAATGGAAAAGCTCCAATGTTACCTGTTTGGCTATCACCAATACAAGTTAGAGTTATTCCAGTAGCTGAAAAACATTATGATTATGCCTTAAAAGTTGCTGAGAAGTTGAGAGAAAACAATATTAGAGCTGATTTTGATGATAGGGATGATAGTGTAAGTAAAAAAATTAGAAATGCAGGAAAGGAATGGATTCCTTATGTTGTAGTTATTGGAGATGAAGAAATGGAATCAGGTAAATTAACGGTCACTATTAGAGAAAAATCAACCTTAAAGAAACCATATAAAGAGAAGATGACATTAGATGAATTGATTGAGAGGATTAAAAAAGAAACTGCCAACTATCCATATAGACCTTTATCACTACCAATAAAATGCTCACTACAACCAAAATTCCATTAAAAATTCATAATCTATCTTTTTATTACATCTTTTTATTGTATGACATGAAAAAGTATATAAATAATAATCAATTTTTAAATAATTATCAAATGACTATTTTCTACATAACATAATATTATGATTATAGTGGTATAACTTATAAAAATTTAAAGTGTCTTTTTTACAATTATTTTGGGGGATGATTATGATAGAGAAGTGCCCAATTTGTGAAGGAACTGGAAAGAAAGTAGTTAAATATAAAACCTGCCCTGTATGTGAAGGAACTGGATTTATAGATGAATTTTCACCAAAGCAACACATGAAAAGAGTTTCTAAGAGGGCAAATTATGACTTAGATTATGGAGAAATTCCCTGTCCAAAATGTAAAGGGACAGGAAAAATCCCAATTTATGCAAAGTGTGATTTTTGTGGAGGTAGTGGAAAGGTAGTTAAGTGTGATAGATGTGGAGCTATAATTGGTAAATATCCCGACTTTAAAGATAGAACATTATGTGACAAATGTCTAAAAGAAGAGGAAGAAAGAAAGAAAGGGCTTAGAAATGTATATGTATTTGACGAACTTGCTACATTTCATGATGTTGAACCAGGTAAGTTTTATAAAGGGGTTGTTACAAGAATTGAAAAGTATGGAGCTTTTATTAATTTAAATGAGCAAGTTAGGGGACTTTTAAGACCAAGGGATATGGTAAGTTTAAGATTGGAAAATTTAAATATTGGTGATGAAATCATAGTTCAGGCAGTAGATGTAAGACCAGAAAAGAGAGAAATTGACTTTAAATATATCCCACTAACAACATATGATTTAGTTAAATATGAAAAAGAAATTCCTCTAACACAAATAAAAGATATATCCCAAAATTTAGTTGAGATGAGAGACCAAGTAGTTCATATAAAAGGAGAGGTCGTTCAAATAGTCCAGACACCAGGACCAACGATATTTACAATAACGGATGGAACTGACTTTGCCTGGGTAGCTGCTTTAGAAATAGCTGGTTTGAGGGCTCATCCAGAGGTTAAAGTTGGAGATATAGTTGATGTTATTGGTAGGGTTACAATAAGAGATGGAAGATTACAGATTGAGAGGATAAAACTCAATAAGTTAGAAGGAAAAGAAGCAGAAGAAATTAAGAAAAAAATAGAGGAAGAGATTGATAGAAGGGCAGAACCAGCTAAGGATATTCCATTCTTAGTTAAAAGTGAGGTCTTAGAAAGATTAAGACCAAAAATGGCAGATGTTGCTAAGAGAATTAGAAAGGCAGTTTTAGACGGAAGACCAATAATAATTAGGCATCATGCTGATACAGATGGTTATTGTGGGGGAATTGCATTAGAAAAAGCCATATTGCCAATAATTGATAAATTTGCCATAGATGTTGATGCAATATGGCACTTCTTTAAAAGGAGACCGTCAAAAGCACCATTCTACGAGTTGGAGGATGTAACAAAGGACTTAGTATTTTCAATAGAGGATGCCTTAAAGTTTGGGCAGAAATTGCCTTTGATTGTTCTAATTGATAATGGAAGTACTGATGAAGACATCCCAGCTATATCCAAGGCAAAAGCTTATGGTATAGAGGTTATAGTTATAGACCACCACTTCCCTGGGGAGGTTGTTGATGGTAGGGTGGAGGTTGATGACTACGTCGATGCACATGTAAATCCTTACTTAGTTGGAGGAGATAGCAATTTAACTGCTGGTGTTTTAGGAACTGAGATAGCGAGGATGATTAATCCAGATGTTGAGGATGAGATTAAGCACATCCCAGGAATAGCAGTTGTTGGAGACCATGCTAAGGGGGAAGAGGCAGAGCAGTATATAAAAATAGCCCTTGATAGATTGAATGAATTGAGCAGAAAATACGGTAAAGGAAGGACTTATGATAGAGAGTATTTGGAGAAAATAGCACTATGTATGGATTTTGAAGCGTTCTATCTAAGATTTATGGATGGTAAGGGAATTGTTGATGACATATTAGCAACGAACATAAAAGAGTTTGGAAGACATGAAGAGCTTATAGATATATTGTATGAGCAGGCAATGAAGATGGTTGAAAGGCAGATGAGGGCAGTAATTCCAGCTTTAAAAACAGAGTTCTTAGAGAATGGAATTATATTGAATACCTTAGATGTTGAAAAATATGCTCATAAATTTACCTTCCCTGCCCCAGGAAAAACAACTGGATTTGCTCATGACTATATAGTTCAAAAATATGGGGAGGATAAGCCAATAATAACACTCTCTTATGGTCCTGACTTTGGGGTTGTTAGAGCAACAGATGCAGTTCATGAAAAATATAACTTCAACTTAAACTTGATAGTTGAGCAATTGATGGAAGAGATTCCTGAGGCATCCTTAGATGGAGGAGGTCATGAGTGTGCAGGTAGTTTAAAATTCGTTGAGGGGTTGAGAGATAAAGTAATCAATAGATTTATTGAAATCATAAAAGAGATGAAGCCAAAAGAGTAATTTAAATGAAAAATAAAATAAAAAGATAAAAAATAATTTTTTTAGATTTTTTTGCTCACATTTCATATAAGAAGATAGCTAAATTACCTAAAGCTCCAATCTCATTCTCTACTATATATCTTCCCAATCCCTTTTCTAACTCTAATTTTGTAAATCCAGTTGAAGCTCCACAAAAAACAACTAAATCATTTTCTCCAACTTCATTAAAATCTAATTTCTCGTCACAAATACTTTTATTTCCAATTAAAAATACTTTTTCAGGTCTCAAAACTTCTATGGCATCATCCAACTCCTCAAAGAATAAAACATTCTTTCCTAACTTGTATGCCATTTTATGCAGTGTTGGAATTCCACTCTGAGCGGCTGATGCAGTTGCCTTTGTTACAACTATTGTGTTGACATCAAACCCATAGGCGATTCTTCCAAACTCCTCTACCTGCTTAGCACTGTATGTGTTGTGTAAGCAAACAAACATTTTTCCACCTCTTTTTTTAATTTTTTATAATTTTTATTATATATTTATTAAATAATAATTATCTGAAAAACTCTTCTAATAACTCTTTTGTATTATAAACTTTTACTTTATTTTGTTTCTTTAAATCATTATCGTTGCTCCATATTGGGCAGTTCAGTTCTAAAGCTAAGGCAACATAGTGAGTGTCTTTCTCATCAATTTCTTTCATTATTTCATAAGCTTCTTTAATCTTATCTTCATAATATTCAGTTGGTATCACTTTAACAAAATATAACAATGTTTTTACAGCCTCTTTGTAAGTAAGAAGTTGATTATTTTTCTCCCTTTTTGAGATTATAAATTTTTCATACTTCTTTAACTCATTAAAGACAAATTCTGGACAATAAATATTAAAAATGTCTGAGGTAATCAATTCTCTCGTTATTGAGTTGTCTTTTATCAGAGCAGAAAATAAAATATTTGCATCAACTACAAGCATAATCTTTTCTTCTCTTCTTTCCATGCTTCCTCCCTTGCCTTTTCAAAATCCTCTAAATCCTCATCCGTTAAATTTAACTCTTCAACTAATTTTTCTAAAAGAATTTTCTTTAATAACCGCTCTTTTTTCTTTAATTGTCTAAGCGTTTCTTCGATATCTTCAATGGAGAGATTTTCAAGATTTTTTACTTCAACTGGCATAATTTCACCATAAATATAAATTAATCATTTATACGATATTTTTATATATTTATATAGTATAAAAAATTTCAATTAGTGTTTTACTTCAAATTCTCCTTAACTACACTGGCTATGGCTCTACTTAAAGCTACAGGAACGCTTTCTCCAATCTGATTATAACAGCTTCTTATACCTCCAGCGAATAGATGATAATCAGGATAACTCATTAACCTTGCTTGTTCTCTTGGAGTTAATAATCTATCTTCATAAGGGTGAATAAAGAACCTTTTGCCCATAACCGTCTCAGCCAATTTAAGAGGGTGTAACCTTATATAATTCCCTAACCTCCTATTAGCCCCTTTGAAGTAGATAAATGCATCTCCCCAACCTAATTTATGAACTCTCCTCCTAAACCTTGCAGGTAGAGCGGCAAATTCATGATTTGGGACATCTCTACCTTTATACATTAAGTCCCCTATTGCCTCAATAACATTTTTTGGCTGAGTTTTTTCTGGGTTTATTTCTATGTTTGAAACAAAAACCCTTCTCCTAACAGAGGGATTTCCATACTCCTCTGCCCTTAATGTGTTGAAATAAACATCCTCATAACCAACTTCTCTAAACTCTTTTATTATCTCCCCCCTAACTTCCTTAATGCCAGGGACATTTTCCATAACAAATATTTTTGGCTGTAAATCCCCAACAATCCTTATATATTCCAAAACTAACCTTCCTGTTTCATCTTTATATAATCTATTGTATGGATTTCTCTCTCTTTTTGGATTAGCTCCAGTATATCCCTCGCAGGGAGGACCTCCAATAATAACATCCACTTTTTTATTTTTAATGAACTTCTCTATTTCAAGTGAATGAATTTCTCTAATGTCATCATTAATAACAATAGGATTTAATTTTTCAGTTTTTTCATTCAAAGTTCCCAACTTTTTTAACCATTTTATATCTTCCTCTTCAAAAGGAAATTTGAATGGGTAAATTCCAACATATCCCTTTAATTCTTTCAATCTAAATTCTCCTGGTCTTATTTTTTCATATATCTGCCCATTAAAATTTAATGCATAGGAAAAAGCGGCGTCTTCATTTAGCTCTATAGCCACTAACGGCTCAAAACCCTCCTCTACAAAACCTCTTGAAAATCCCCCACACCCACAAAATAAATCAATAAATTTCAACATTATCACCAAAAATAAATGGTTATTCAAAAATAAAGTAAATTTAATTTGAATTAAATATCAAAAAAGACAAATAATTTATTGTGATTCTTGAGCTTTCTTTAACTCTGCTTTCATATCCTGATAAATCTTAGTCCATTTTAATTTTCTTGGGTTTCTTCCCATTCTGTAACTTTTCTCACATTTTGATGAGCAGAAATATAAGACAGTTCCATCTTTTTCTACAACCATTTTTCCCTTTCCTGGTTCAATTTCATAACCGCAAAAGCTACATTTTTTCCATTCTGGCATAGTTATCCCTCTTTAATAGTGTTCCAAGTTTTAAAATAATTTTTTTGAATTAATTTATCTTCTTCTGTCTAATGGTCTTGCCTCTCTTTCTGTTTCTCTTAGCATAATGATATCTCCAACTTTAACTGGACCTTTAACGTTTCTAACTAAAACTCTTCCAGTATCTTTTCCACCTAAGATTTTACATCTAACTTGTATAATTCCTCCAGTAACTCCTGTTCTACCAATAACTTCAATAACCTCAGCGGCTACTGCCTCTTTATAAACGAATTCATTTTCCATCCTCATCACCTAATAATAAAGGTTTAAAATTTATAAAAAAGTTAGTAATTGAGTGTTTCATAGATAATGTAATATTAATAATAAATTAATCTACTGCTTTAAAGCATTTACCTTTTCAATTAATGCCTTTAACTCTTCAGCATCTCCTTCTTCAATAATAGCAACTGATGACGCAGCAACTTCCAATCCAGCCGCTTTACCTAAGTCCTGTTTTGAAGCTACGTAAGCGTAAGGGATTCCTTTCTCTTCACATAAGTATGGGAGGTGAGCAACAACCTCCTCTGGTTTGACATCCTCAGCAATGATAACTAATTTTGCGATACCTCTTTCAACTGCCTTTGTAACTTCGTTAGCTCCTTTTTTGATTTTTTGTGCTTTTGCAACTGCATCCAATAACTCTTTTTGAATTTCTTCTGGAACTTTAAATTTTACATAAACTGCCATATCTTTCAACCTCCTTCATCTCTTTGCTAAAAAATGGGCAATCCGGAGGGAATTGCCCACTCCTACGGGGCTTTTGCAGTTTATAATTTACATTTGAAATTTGACGCCTTAGGTGTCTATATTCAATATTAGGTAATATTGCTCTGCAAAAGCCCCGTAGTATCATCGTGGTTTAGAATAGGTATAACAACTTATTGACTTTTAGTATATAAAACTTTTGGGTAAGTTTATAAAATCCTCTCAATTGGCACTATCAATATGTCTCTCGCTCCTAAGGCGTGAAGCTTAGGGACTAAGGTAAATATCTCATCCTCATTTACAACTGCATGAATAGCTACCATATTATCATCAGATAAAACCTTAGAAACTGTTGGACCACTCATTCCTGGAATTAGCTTTCTAATTTCTTCAACTTTATCTTTTGGAGCATTCATCATAATTAATCTTTTTGTTTCAGCAAATAAAACGCTTTTTATTGCAATAACTATTTGGTTTATTTTTTCTCTCTTTTCTTTATCTTTTAAACTGTTTTTATTGGCTATTAATCTTGTAGTTGATGAGACAATCTCATCAATAATTTTCAATCTATTTAATTTTAAAGTTGTTCCCGTAGATGTTAAATCACTAATTAAATCAGCTATTCCTATAAATGGAGCTATTTCAGTAGCTCCACTAAGCTCAATAATCTCAACCTTCTTATTTAATTTTTCAAAGTATTTTTTTGTTAAATTTGGAAACTCTGTTGCCACCCTCATACCTTCTTTTATATCATCAACGCTTTTTATTTCTGAGTTTTCTGGGGCGGCTAAAACCAATTTTGCAAATCCAAAACCAAAATCTAAAAGAAAATCAACTTTATCTTCAACATCTCTTTCTAAGACCAAATCATAGCCAGTTACTCCTATATCTGCCACACCATCAGCCACAAATTCTGGAATATCTCTTGCTCTTGCAAACATTACCTTGATGTTTTCATCTACTGTGTTTGCAAATAAACTCCTTCCTTTAACTGTAATCTTCAATCCTGCTTTCTCTAATACCTTCATTACTGGCTCTGAAATTCTTCCTTTATTTGGCAATGCAAACATTATCATCTTATCCCTTAAAAATTTATGAATTTATATTTTTTATTTTACATCTCTTTCTCTGAATTTCCTTCTTTATTTTTTCTCCACTAACCCTCAATAGATTTGAGACACTTCTTGGGATTTTTCCATTATCTGATAAAATCTTTGCTATAATACTTGAAAGTAAAAAGATGGCATATATATGCTCTGCCTTAGTCCTATGTATATGGTGGGGGTAGATATTTAGCTCATCATACTCTTTAAATTCGTTATTACTGCAGTTATATTTTTTCTCAATATATTTTCTTAAATAAATAAGGAGTTGGTGTAATTGTATTAGCTCATCTTTATGCATTCAAATCACCAAAATTAATAACCGTTAAATTCACTGGCTTTTTTATAATTTTTGCATCTTTACAGAAAATTAAATTTGTCTTTTCATATAAAATATCTACAAGTTTTTGAGTAACAGTTTCATTAATTATAATTGTATCAACGGTTTTATAGCTATCTATGTTATCAACCAACTCCTCAATATCAACAATTTTTTCTTCATCTCCACTGATAATTAACGCCTTAGAATCTTCTAATTTAATAAACTTTTCATAAAACTCTCTGTATTTATTATATTTGGGGGGTAATTTATAGTTAGATGAATTACATTTAACACTTGAATCTTCTATATCATTGGGAGTTACATTTATCTCAGGTATTTTTTGAATTTCTACATTAATTTCATCTTTGCATGTAATTTTTTCGTCCATAACCTTCTGCTTATCTTTTAATATTTGTGGAATTATATGCTCAACTGGAATTTTGCTTCTTAAACATTTCATAATTTCTTTTTTAGATAACTCTTCAACTTCTCTTCCAGGAGGGGCTCTTGCTACAAAATCAACATCACAAACTTGCAATAGCTCTTTTAAAATTAATTCTCCTCCCCTATCACCATCTGTAAAGACAGTTACTATCTTTTTCTTACTAAGCTCTATGATGGTTTTTGGAACAGAAGTTCCTTCAACGGCAATCACATTTTTAATACCACATCTCAATAAATTTAAAACATCTGCCCTTCCCTCAACAATTATAATATCGTCTGAGCTATCAACTGCAGGACCTGCAGGTAGTTTCTCAGGACCATACTCAACAATCTCCCCCATCCTTACGCTTTCCTTAACCTCTTCAACAATTGTATTTACATCTATATTGTTCATTAGTTGCTTTAAAATCTCTTTAGCCCTTTCAACTATATACTCCCTCTTCTTCTTTCTAATATCCTCAATATCTATTACCTTAACTGTTGCTACACATGGACCAACTCTATCTATTGTTTCTAAGGTAGCGGCTAATATTGATGTTTCAATCCTATCCAAACTTGAAGGGACTGTTATTTTGGCTATTGATTTCCCATTAATGTTAGTTAGTTCAACATCTATCCTTCCTACTCTTCCCGTCTTTTGTAGTTCTCTCAAATCCAATTCATCTCCCAACAACCCTTCCGTCTGTCCAAATATTGCCCCAATTACATCATGTTTTTCAACATAACCATCAGCGATGAGTTCTGCATGAATGATATACTTGGTAGTTCCTAAATCCATGATAATCACCAGTAATAATTACTACCTGTCTCATGAGTGAGAATAATCTCACAATATCTAACATATCATAAAACAAATCAAAGTATAAAAAATTATTTTTATTTTGGTGCCCTTTCTTATAACTTCAAACATTAATTAAAATATTTAACACAATAAAACCGAAAAGTATATATAATAGTTCTGCGTATGTTATTCTTGCTTACGTGGAGCGGCCTTGGTGTAGCCTGGTAACACACGGGCCTGCCACGCCCGGACCCCGGGTTCAAATCCCGGAGGCCGCACCACTGGCTTCAATTAGCCAGGGCTTGATTTGGACATGCGCCGGTGGTGTAGCCTGGTATCACTCTGGCCTTCCAAGCCAGCGACCCGGGTTCAAATCCCGGCCGGCGCACCATAATTTATTTCCATAGATATTTTATTTTTTATTTTACTTCCTTGTATCCATAAAATTAAATCAATAAATTTAAATTATTTCTGTGAGATTATGAGAGTTTATTTAAAACTTCATTTGGCCATTCCAAAAGAAGTTTGTAGAAGTTTAGAGGTTGATAATTACATTAAAGGGAATTTTGAAATTAATTTAAAATGTGAAAAAAAACCTACATTGTATGTAAAAACTCAATCCATTGGCTCATTAAAATCAATATTAGACGATTTTTTCAGATGTTTAAATGTAGGGATGGAGGTTTATAACTTAATAAAATCCTATACAATAAGAAATGTGACCAAAGATGATTTAGATGATTTTCTTGAGCTTTATTATAAAGCATACAGGGGTTTTGACAAATATTATTATAAAAAGAGAAAATGGGCAAGATGGTATTTTAAATGGTTGATGAAGAGAGATGAAGATGGATTTTTTGTCTGTGAAGTTAATGGCAGACCAGTTGGTTTTATTGCCTGTGATTGTAATTGGATAAGTAATATAGAGAAGAGGGAGGTTGCTGAAATTCATGAAATATTTGTTGACCCAGATTTTAGAGGAAAAGGGATAGGAACCGCTCTAATAAACAAAGCTATTGAATATGCTAAAAAGAATGGGAGGAATATTGTGGAGTTGTGGGTTGGAGTTGAGAATAAAAATGCCATTGAATTTTATAAAAAGTTGGGATTTGAAGAGAAAGAGGTTGTTAAAGATTGGTTGAGAATGGTAAAGAGGATTTAATTAAATATTTTTTCTAATTTGCTATTTTTTAGCTTTCTATTTTATAAGAGGATTAACTTTAAATATAAAAAATTTATTTTATCATTTTTACTTATTGATAATCGGGACATGGTGATAGAATGAGAAATATAATTGTAAAAAAATTAGATGTTGAACCAATTGAGGAAAGACCTACTGAAATTGTTGAGAGAAAGGGTTTGGGGCATCCAGATTCAATTTGTGATGGAATAGCTGAGAGTGTCAGTAGAGCTTTATGTAAGATGTATATGGAGAAGTTTGGAACTATTTTGCATCACAACACAGACCAGGTTGAATTGGTTGGGGGGCATGCATATCCTAAGTTTGGAGGAGGAGTAATGGTAAGCCCTATTTATATTTTGTTATCTGGAAGAGCTACAATGGAAATTTTAGATAAAGAAAAAAATGAAGTTATAAAACTCCCAGTTGGAACAACTGCAGTTAAAGCAGCTAAGGAATATTTAAAGAAGGTTTTAAGAAATGTTGATGTTGATAAAGATGTAATCATTGATTGCAGAATTGGGCAGGGAAGTATGGATTTAGTGGATGTCTTTGAAAGGCAGAAGAATAAAGTCCCATTAGCTAACGATACATCATTTGGAGTTGGTTATGCTCCATTATCAACAACAGAGAAGTTAGTTTTAGAAACAGAGAAATTTTTAAACAGTGATGAGTTAAAGAAAGAGATTCCTGCTGTTGGTGAGGATATAAAGGTTATGGGATTAAGAGAGGGCAAAAAAATAACTCTAACCATTGCTATGGCTGTTATTGATAAGTATGTTAAAAATATTGAGGAGTATAAGGAGGTTATTCAAAAGGTAAAGGAAAAAGTTGAGGATTTAGCTAAAAAGATAGCTGATGGATATGAGGTTGAGATAAATATAAACACAGCAGATGACTATGAGAGGGAGAGCGTTTATTTAACAGTTACTGGAACATCAGCTGAGATGGGAGATGATGGTTCAGTTGGAAGAGGGAATAGAGTCAATGGACTAATAACCCCATTCAGACCTATGAGTATGGAGGCGGCAAGCGGTAAAAATCCAGTAAATCACGTTGGTAAAATCTATAATATATTAGCTAATTTGATAGCAAATGATATTGCTAAGTTGGAAGGAGTTAAGGAGTGTTATGTAAGAATATTAAGCCAGATAGGTAAGCCAATTAATGAGCCAAAGGCATTGGATATAGAAATTATAACTGAAAATGGTTATGATATAAAGGATATTGAACCAAAGGCAAAAGAGATAGCTAACAAATGGTTAGATAACATCATGGAAGTCCAAAAAATGATTGTTGAGGGGAAAGTAAATACTTTCTAAATTTTAGATTTTAAATAATTTTACTTCCTGGGATAATGTAGTATTTTGCATTAGTTGTTTTTCTTTTATTATAGAAGTCAAATTCTGGTAGTAATTCGAGTTTTCCTTCAAATTTAATTGTTGGATTGAATTCCAAATAGTTTAATAACCTTTTTCCAGAGGGATTTATCATCTTTCCTTTAGTTATTTCATTATCCTTAGCATTAAATTCTTCTAATATATTATCATCTTCTTCAATTTTAATTACTTTCATTAAACCATATCCATATCTTACATCCCCACCAATAAAGATTTTTAAGTTTTCCAATTCGTCTTTTAAACTATCATCATTAAGACAAACTAATCCAATCCATTTTAAGTTTTCATTTTTATACCCCACTTCGGTTATTTTTTTCCATAATTCAGTATTTTCTAATGCTTTTTTTGGTTTTGGTAAGATAAATTCAATTTCATGCAATGATTCATCCTTTGCTGTTCTTGTTTCGGGTAGTATTGCTGTCGAAGTGAAAGAATCAACAAATAATAGTCTGAACTCTTTTTCTGATAGATTTCCTAAGTGAAACTCTCCATTTTTAAAATTTGGTTTTAGTATATTTTCTCCATCAAAGGAAGGGTAAAAGCATGTTATTTGTTCAAATAATTCTTGATTGCTGTTTAAAGAGTTTCCTTTCATTAAATTATATGCCTTTGTTAAAGCCCCCCACATCGTTTGCCCGGGAATAAATATTCTCGTCTCTGCCAATACACCATATCTTTTATATCCAATGTGAATTGGTTGCTCTTGTTCTAAAACTATTTTATACCAAGCCATTAATCGTCACCTAATGCCTTTGCATGATATCTTGCTAAGATTAATACTCTTTCTAAGATTTCTTTGAAGAAGAGGAGATTATCTATATCGTTTGATAAATCAATGAAAAATTTATTTAGTTTCTCATTTCTTTCTTTTATTTTTTCCTTTAATCTATTTTCTTTTTCTTTATTTTTTGACTTTTTTATTTCATTTTTTATATTTTCTATGTTTTCTGTATATTCTGCCAATTCGTTTAATAATAATTCCAAATCTAACTTTAAGTTATCATTCCCTAAATATTCTGTTAATTTACTTATTTCCCCTAAAAATTTAAACAATTCTTGTTCTTTCATTTTTTGGGCATCATCTTTGAACTCCCAATCTAATTTATCCAATGCATAAACCCACATAGCATAAACACCATCATTTGCCAGAACTCCCAACAATTTGTTTATTTCATTCTTATCTAAAATCTGAGCAATATTAAAAGCAACTTCATTAATTTTGTATTCCAGTTTATCCATTAGAACCACCAGTTTGGTTATTCAAACTTTTTCCATTTTCATCAAACAATTCAATCTTCAATCTTCCAAAACCTCTTGTTGTCATTCCCCCAATTCCCAGTGTCTCAAAGAATATTTTTGAATCTTTTAATGCATCTTTTATTTGTTTTATTGTTGGTAATGGTTTTAGTTTGTTAGTTTTATTATCGTTAATTTCCTCAAATGGCTTTTTGTCAAAGATTCTTATTTTTCCATAAAATATTGTTCCCCTTGGAATCGCCTCTGAAGTAAATAAAGCCCCCTCTTTTGCTGTTCCTGTAATTGGATCTATTGAAACAGAAGTTCTAACTTCTAAGTTTGAGTTGATTATTTGAGAAATTAGGTTGTCTGGAACGATTATTATATCATTTTCATCAATTCCAAAGTTTTCTTTTATATAATCTATGTTGATGTTTATTTCTTCTTTCTTATAAGGTAGATATAACCAACCTAAATTTATATGCCCGTTTTTCTTATCATCTTCTATTTCTTTAAGCACAAAAACAATGTCTTTTGATTCTCCTTTGCCATTTTTTGATTCTTCATTCAATAAACCGGCATTCTCTAAAATTCTTTTAGAAGTTATCCACTTAACCCCAAATCTTGTATAAACTGGGAAGAATAAGATATTTAAATCGGAAAAATAAATCAATCCTTGCCATGATACATCTTTTTTAGAGAAACCAAATGCTTTACAAACAATACATCTTCCACAATGTCCAGTTTTTTCATCATTTGCACTTTCATAATCAATATTTGGTAAATCATCTTGTCCAGCACATTTTATTCCAGCATATCTGTTTCCTTCGAATAAAACCCAATCTTTATCTTCATTATTTTCCAATTCAAATAATTCTTCAATCTTTTTCTCCTTTCTTTTGCTCTTATCGACTCTATAATTATCTTTAAAATATCCCTGCAATTTCAAAGCTACATAATATCTCCAAGTTCCAGCCAAACTTGATCCTGGAATTTTTGGAATTTTTGTTGTCGGATCCCTTACTATGGTGTTATCAACCCTCCCAATTGTATAACCTCCAGTTCCTATGTAGATTGGATCTGTTGCCACTGCATAAACGTTTATTTCTTTTATAAAATCTTTATTTGTCATTTTTCCACCCCACTAATACGTTTTCAATATAATCTTCTGGAATTCCATGTTCTTTAGCACCTTTTACACAAGTATCAACGTATTCTTTTGTAGGCTTTCCAAGAGGCTTTCTCTCTCTGAAATAAACATAAGTTTTAATCTCCATATTTTTATTTACACAGAAAACCGTTATTTCTTTTCTATTGTATGTTATGGGATAACCTTCTTGTCTATCTAAGCTCTTAAGTCATCTTCAGAGATTTCATATATAACACCCCACACGATTTCTCCACTTTTTGGAATTATGTTGACTACTGCCCCTCCCCAAGTTTTAGAGTAACCATCATAAACAAACTTGTAATCCTTGATATAACCAATATCTACGAATTTTGGATTTCTACAGTTCTTTCTTATTCTTTCTTCACTTATATTTGAACCATAGGCAAAGTAATACATTCTATCTCTCACTTATACAGCTTTTAATCCCTTATGCCAGAACTCAAACATATCTATGAACATTTGCATTTTATCTTTGTCTATTTTGTTTATTAGCTCATTTCTGAATTTCTCTAAGTCTTTATCCTCTAAACTAATCTCAAATATCTCACATAATTTCTCAATTACATTTTTATTGGATTTTTTGTTCAATTCTAAGACATTTATGAAACTTATAGCTAAGAATTGGCTTATTGAGTCATCATATTTATTGTCCCAATCTTCTAAGCATTTATAAATTATGTTAATCAATTTTTGAAGTTTTGAAGGTCTGTTTTCAAAGATTTCTTTGAATTTAATGAACTTTTTCCAATCTTCTAAGTTGTAAGGTCTGTTAGATTTTAATGGTAAGACTCTTTTTCCTTTGTAGTATTCAATATCATTTCTTCTAACATTCGAATCTAAAATCTCAAAATCGAAGGTATTTGGAAAACATATAATTTTATTACCTTTGTTTAATTTAGTTAATAAACATAATTCTTTTTTCCAGTTATCTTTTGGTTTTATATAGAAAATGTATGAATTAGAATTTTGAATGTTTTCCTTACTCCAATACAAAGTGTAATATTTTTCTGTTTTATTTTTTATTTCGTAATATAATCCATCAGGAATTTCAAAGTTTTCCCCCTCAATTTCAATAACTTTTCTATTTCTAATTTCATCAAAGATTTCTTTTAATCTCTTATCATTAAAATGATTTTTTAATTTCTTGTATAATTTTTCGTCATTTGTGTTTTTATTTTGGTATATTTCATTGATTATTATTTCTTTAAATATTTTTTCCGCTTTTTCTATTTTCTTTAAATTATTTTCTGAGTTAAACAATTCATCTATTTCATTAGAGGCTAAATCTCTTCTAATCTTCCTTAACGCATTTATTCCAATATATAATGGGCTTTTATAGTGTTGAATTATTATTCCAATATGTAAAGGTAATTTTCCATAAACCTATTTAAAGTTTTTGTAATATTCATTTTGAATCTTTTTAATTAATTTTGGAACGTATTCTGCTGGAATTATAAACTGCCATGAAATTGGTGTTGGATCAATTATTGATGCAAATGGTTTATATGGTTGAATTTCTATTAAGTTATCTTTTTTCAAAGTTGTAACTATCTTTTTTTCACCATTTATTTCTTTTTCTAATTTAATCTCAAAATCAACCATATTGTTTTTAAATTCATTCCCTTTTTCATCCTCTAAAGATTTATAAATATTTTTTAATATTTCTTCATTTCCTTTTTTGTTCTCACTTCTTTTCTTAAATCTCTCAATAAATTCTTCAATTGAAGAAATTAGGTAGATCTTTACCTTATCTCCATTTGGTTGAGTCCAGAATAACAACCTATTTCCTTCTAATTCTTCACCAGTTTCTTTTAATTCTCCATTAATATCGTTTTTACTAACTTCAAAAACTAACCTTCTTTTTCTCCATTCTGGAATCTCCAAATCATTAATTAAGTTATTTTTAATATCTTCAACAAATTCTTTTGTAGTTTCCCAAATTCTTCTTAACCTTGCAGGAGATGGATTTTTTCTTAAAAGGAATTGAAGCAATAGAATTGATAAAATTTCTAATGCTGGATCATTTTCATCAGTAAATTCATCCCATTTTATTCTTTCATTTTCCCAATCTATTTTTGAATTTAAAGGAGTTTCTTTAATAAACTCTTCCCATTCCGTTCCTATTATTGAATTGAAAAATATTGTTTGATAATATTCTTTTAAAGTATTGTAATGATAGAAATAGTTTATTATCTGTTTTGAAAAAATAAATGGGACATAATTTGTTAAAATCTTTTCAAATTCAGGTAAAGAATCTTGTTTTCCCTTTTTTAAAAGATTGTTTAATTCGCATAATTTTTGATGATATGGCTCAAATATTTCAAGAAGTTTTTTAATTTTATCTATATTTTTATACTGTTTTAAATCATCTAATTTCATTATAATTCCATTTATTTTATCTTTCATATTTTTTAATTTGTTCTCCTTATCTAATAAAATGTTCCTAATTTCAACAATTGCAGTGAAAAAATCATTTGTTGTTATACTACCTATATCATTTTTCAATTGATTTAGATATATTTGCACTTCTTGATAATAACCAAAATTTCTTATGTTATTATATCTTCCCATGATATTTCCTATTTTTTTATTACTTACTTTACCTTTTAAATCTTCATATTCAATTTTTTCTATATTTTTTAAATCATTGATTAATTTATTTATATCAACTTCTACATAATTCAATATATCTTCTTTAAGTCTGGATACCATATTTACTTCGTCAATTATTGATAATTTCATATCTAATAAAATCTTTTCATACTCTAAATTATTTACCAACAAACTATTCAACAAATTTCCATTCAACCAATCTTCTAACTCAAATTTCAAAGTAATTAAAGCAATTCTATTGTTTTTATCCTTTAATTCATCTATCCAAATTGTTTCATCTTCTATATTTTCTAACCAATCTTTAACTCTTTTGTGGTGAATCCTATCATCACAAACCTCACAAATAGTTGGTTTATTTCTTTTTTCTTTGTCTTTTTCATAAATTAATCTAACTCTACAAACAGGGCAAACACCAATTGCATTTCCTTTAATACTATCTAATAAGCATAAATTTAAGTTTTTCTTTTTTATTTTGGATTTTAAGAAATTCTCTTTGGCTTTTTCAATTAAATAACCTATATTCATTAACCCTCTTGATGGTTTAGTTAAAAATATTGCTGGATATAATTCATCTTTTAACTCATCTTCAAAGATTTTATATATTTTTTCTTCTATTTCTATCAATTCTTCTTTCAATACTGCCAAATTACTTCCGTCATTTAAATCCTTCCCCAAACGTTCTCCAACTAAGAAATAAATTCCAGTTTCATCCCTATAAATTTCATTTCCTATTGGATATTTAACTTCCAACAATTCCTTTATTTTATCATCTATTTTTTTAGTTGTTTCTCTATACCATGTTATGGTTGCTATTTTTAATCCTTTCTCTACTAATCCTAATTTATCATACTGAATTCCTAAGATTCTCCATTTTATTTCATTTCTATTTGGGGTTCCTGAAAAGTTATTAGGTGTTAATACGTATTCAGCCAGAAGTGCTTTAAACATGGAAGTGGCCATATATGTTTGATCCCATAATGTAATGTCATTTATTGGAAATCTATCATCACTTAATAAATTATTTAATAAAGTCTTAATTTTAAAAATAATCATTTTTCTCTTTTTAATTAATAATTCATCTAATAAACCATCATTATTACTGGTATCTAAGAAATCCAATAAATTCTTTAATTTATTTTCTATACTATTGATGGCATTATTAAGCTCTTCACGACTTCCATTAAGATATATTATATTGGATCTAAAAGATCCAAAAGCATTGGCTAACCAAGGATGTGGTTCTACTTTAACCTCTTTTTTAGGAGAACCTTTATCAATCCCAGAATTTAAACTTTCTCCAATACCGTATAAAATTTGAAGAATTTTTTGTCCATCAGTTTGTCCTTTCCAATTTCTCCAATTATTTAAAAAATCGTCCCATAAATTAAAATTTTTGTTGAAAATAGAGATAGAGTAATTTTTTATTAAATCTTTCCAATCTTCTAAGTTTTTCTTGTTTAACGATATACCTACATATTTGTTTGGATTTGCATCTGGATTAACTTTGTCCCATAAAGCTAAATAACTTACTATTTCAGCCTTTAAAATCTTATCTTTATTATTTTTTAAATTATCTAAATTTAACATTTATCCACCCCTCCGGAATTTCTATATCTTTATTTGAATAAGCCATTTTCTGTGTTATTTCAAAAGTCCCCCATCCAAGTTTTGTCTTAGCTCCAACACCCAAATCAGCAACTCTTTCAATACATTTACATAAGAATTCTAAATCTTTTTCTACTTCTTCTTTTAATTTATCATCTTTCTTTAAAATTCCATCAAATGGGATGTAGACAATTTGCAAAATTCCTTCTGTTCCTTTTGGAACAACTTCATAATGGATTGGATTTGTTCCGGCCCTTGTTTTTCTACTATGTGGATTTATAACTTCTAAACTTAACCTATTAAAGTATGTTGGATAAAATACAGCTCTTCCTTTCTTTGCTTCATAGTATTGTTTTTTATTATTTTCTTTGTTCTTTTCACTGAATATATGTTCAAAGTTTGGATCGAAATAATCAGATATGAATTTCTCTAAATTATATTTATTAACATATTCTAAATTTATAGGAACTCCTAAATTAAATAATAAATACTTTATCATGCCCATCCTTAATTTTTCTCCATTATATTTCTTATAATTTTCTATTAAATTTATTAACTCTCCAAACTCTTCATTTCCAGTTCCAAAAATTCTTAAATAACTAAAAACATAATCCCAAAATTCTTTTTTGCCAATATTTTCTTTAATTAATTCTCTTCCAGCATTTGCTATTACTCCTTTCCACCCGCTCCCTCTAATCATTGGAACTTTAAAAACTTTCTCTTTTAATATTGGATTTTGAATTAAGTAAAATTCTTCATCATCTTTTGAAAAATATGGTTGTTTTAATTTGAATTTAACCAAAATTCCAAAGGAATATGGAATGTGCTGATTTATTAGAGTTTTTAATTTATTTTCTAAGTCATTTTCGTTAATAATTCCAGAATATTTTTGTGCTTTTTTAAAATCTCCTATTTTATATATTTTATATTTTTTACCCTTAAATTTTTTCAATTTTTCATTTTTATTAAATAAACCAAATTTTAAAGTGTAATAGTTTTTTTCATAGTTCTGAACGTTGTTTTCAAAGTTCTTTTTATTGTGAATATAGTATGTCAAACTTTCATAATAGATTTCAGTTTGATTTTCTGGCATTTTTACCACCTTTTATATTTAAAATTCCAGCAATTGAGACAAATCCTCCTTTTAATTTTCCATTATCTTTGTCTTCATAAATATATGGCAAAATCTTTGATCCTTCCGTTGGATTGTTATGTCCAAAAAGTTGATGTCTTTCATTTTCATTTCCATCATTTTCTTTATGTTCTTTTCTTTTTTGTGCCTTGATTTTTATTAGTTCTTTAATAATGTCTTTAAAATTGTTTTCATTAATATTATTCTTTAAAACAAAAATTTTATCCTCTTTATTAAGCAACTTATCAAAATTATTTACTTCCTCAATTAATTCGCTATATTGTAAAGTTTTTATTGTGTTTGCTTCATCTTTTTTGCCTAATGCAAAATTAGAAAAATCAAATACTTTTTTCTTTTCCCAATCTTTTACTTCTTTCCAATTATTTTCGTTCTTTATTTCAATACCCCTAACTTTTACTCTACCATATCCAATATTCCATTTTCCTCCTAAATAACCATATTTTTCAATAAAATTTAGCAAAGGAATTAATACAACATCTTTTATTGTTTCATCAGTTTCAAAAATTACCTTAAACTCTCCATAAAAATAAGGAGAAGCCCAATACCAATTTTTCTTATATCCTTTAATGATTACTCCTTTTAAATCATCTTTAAAGCTATTTTCATCATAATTTATTTCCTTTATTCTAATTCTTCCCTTCCAACCCGTGCATCCAAAAATCCTCGAAGGTAATGAAATATTCAATTCATCTAAAGTTTCATCAATTAGTTCTTCAATATTATATCCTTCACCATTTTTGAGTTTGTCTTTAATTTTCTCTTTTAGTCGTTCTCTAAATTTATTGTAATCTAATGTTTCTATTAGCTTCCCATCTTCATCAAAATAGTCATCATTAATAATTCCACTAAAATAACACAAAACTTCAAACCAAAATCTCAAACTTCCCAATATGGATGAAGGCCTTATCTCCATACATTGCCCCCACGCGTTACCAGTCCATAGTGGAGTTAATGTTTCAAACTTAACTTTTAGCTCTACTTTGCCCATATTATTCACCAATATACTTAGTTACTCCTATTTTGGAATTTTAGAATATATTCCTTTAAAAAAATAAAAAACAATAAATTTTATTTTATCCTATATATCTTAAATCTTCCTCACTTGGTGGTTTTGTTTGAGCAGATTTTAACATCTCTTCCTCAAACTTCTTAATTTTCTCAATAAACTGCTCCATACCCTTAGCTCTCTTCTCCAACTCTTCCATATTAATCTCTATATTTTCAA
>JAMOTQ010000098.1 GCA_027068365.1 Methanocaldococcus sp. | reverse complement strand
ACAACCCTATCAACGTCATTTAAAACTGTGGAATGAGCTTCTTTAAACGCCTTTAAAATTTCATCTAAATCTCCCTCCAACACAGTTCCCATGGCATTTGGTTCTACTTTTAAATTGTATTTCTTAAAAACTTCAATCGCCTTTTTAACATATTTTGAAACACTTGCTCCTTTTCCCATTGGAATTATGGATATTTCAGCAACAACTTTTCCCATAGAATCACCAGAAATAAGATATTATTTGGGATTATATTGTTGAAAAATAATATAAAGAAGGCATATAATTTAAAGAATTAAAATAAAATAAGTTATTTTTCTAATTCACTTAATACCTCTTTTAACTTCTCTTTAACTTTCTCTAATTTTGCGGCTAATTGCTCATTTTCACTTTTAAGTTTTTCAATCTCCTCCTCTAACTTTTTAATGTCAGTTAATTTTTCTAACTCTTCTTTTCTAACAACAGCTTCTAAGAATTTCTCTACCTCTTCAATGTTCAATTCCCCTCTCTTCAACATTTCATAAGTTTCTCTAACGAGTTTTCCTGCCTTTGTCTCTCCTTTCAAGTGCTTCCTAATGGTTTGCTCAGTTCTTCCCAATTCATCGGCAATCTCTCTTATTGTGTAGCCAGCTTTTTCTCTCGCCAAAGCTCCTGCAGCAATAGCCAAAGAATCAACCCATGTAACTTTCTCTACTGGGTCTTTTATCAACTCCAAAATCTCAGGTCTAAATAAAGTCCCCAATATTAAAACATGCTCTAACTTATCTATTTCTGTCTTTGAAGTTGGAACTAATGGTATCATGCTCTCCCCCACTAAATTTTTATTATTTATCAATCTCCTAATATTATTTTATAATTCACTTAATATTTAAAGTTTTTGTGAGTTTCATAAAAAATACCTGCAATTAAAAAAACAACAACTGGAATAAAAAACACTAAGGCAACTGTTGTTGGAGAGGCGATATTATGCTCATTATATATATTTAATAATTTTTAAAAGTTCAAGGATTATTGCTATTGCAGACATATTTCCTATAACTTTCTTCTCATAGTTAGACAGTGGGACTTTTTTAAGGAATAAAAATCTTAATAATAAATATATCAATGCAAAAAATATCCAAATTGATGCAATTGGATGAATTAGCTCAGCTAAAAAACTAAAATTTTCCATAATCAACCAATTTATGAGAAGGGCAGAAATCACACTTAAAATAATAAGAATCATTTTTAATCTATTCGCCCTATATATTGGAAAATAATCCATCAATCTTAATCCAGTAAGTTTTAAAAATATCAAATATAGTCCAAGAGCAAATACCACCACTAAAAATAAGATAGTTAAAATAAAACTTAAAAAAGAGCCCATATCTATCCCATTACCTAAGCTTCAATACTTTGTCTGGATATACAATTATTCCCTCATTAGTTATATCAAATGGATGCCTCTTTAATGAATGACTTGTTCCCCTCATCTTCCAGACAATCAAACTTCTTTTTAACTCTCCATCAATCTCATCTAAATCCAATCTTATAATACCATCTACTGCATGCTCAACTCCTGGTCCTCCAAAACCCCTCTCTCCAACGGATATTTGGGATGTAAATATGGCAGTGCATCCTAAGCCAGAGATAACCCTCTTTAATAAAAATACAGTCCTTCTTGCCATCATTGGTTTATTTATATATAAGGTAGTCACTGAATCAATCCCTATCCTCTTAGCTCCAATATCATTTATTGCTGTCTTTAAAACATCTATCAACTCTCTCTCATCATTTGGGTCATTTACAACATAT
>JAMOTQ010000097.1 GCA_027068365.1 Methanocaldococcus sp. | reverse complement strand
TATGAAAGCATATCCTATAAAAACAAAATATATAAAAAAAGGAGAGAACTTTATTCCAATTGTTGTAGAGGCAATAAAAAATAGTGGGATTAAATTAGAAGATGGGGATTTTGTTGTTTTGAGTGAGAAGATGGTTTCTACTGCTGAGGGGAATTTTGTTGATGAGAGTAAATTTAGACCTGGAATTTTAGCTTATCTTTGCTACTATTGGTCCAAGTATGTTTGGGGATATGTTCTTGGAAAACTGCTTAAGGTTAAAGAAGATAAGATAAAAAATCTAAGAAGGATGCCAAAAGAAGAGACATTAAAACATAAACAAACAATTATTGAGACAGTTGGGTTAATTTATGCATTAAAACCATATGCTGAGGGAGGAGTTGATTTAACAAATGTCCCTGGAACTTATGCCTGTCCTCTCCCAAAAAATCCAAAAAAATGGGCTGAAATGCTGTATAAAGAAATAAAAAAAGAGCTTGGTGTTGATGTAGTTGTTATGGTTGCAGATACGGATGCCACTTATAGAGTTTTAAATTTTTACGTCACAGCTTTACCTTATGCAATTGATGGAATAATTAGCGGAATTGGAGTTTTTGGCTTCGTTCTTGGAAGGTTGGCTGATGTTTTAAAGATTGGTGGCTTTGCTGGATGCACACCATTAGCAATAGCTGGAAATGAAGTTTATAAAAAGTATTCTATTGGTGAGCTTACGAGGATAGCTTTTATTTGTGACAGGGTGCATAAAACAATAAAAAACATTAACGAGGTTTTGGAGAAGTATAATAACTATATTATAACTAAAGAGATTTTGGAGAAGTTGGAGCATACCCCAGTAGTGGTTGTTAAGATTAAGGAGGAGTATAAACCTGAATCTCAATGATGATTTAATTGATTTTCAATATATTTTAGAACATCCTCCAAACAAACTTCATTTGATTCTTCAACACCTTTTTTAGTGTGTTTGTGGTGAGGGAAGGTCTTTATATTCTTATAGTGAGGAGCATTATCCCATCTAACAATCAAATCTCCATTTTTATCTTGCCAATGGAAAGAATAAATATAATCCTCATTAGAAACATGCTCTTTAATATATAGTTTGCTGTCATCAATAAGAGTAGCTTCAATTTTTAGATAGTAGAAGTCATTTCCTTCTTTAAAATCCAATGTTTTAAAATCTTTTATAATTTTACTATCTTTAAGTAATTTTAACTCTTTCAGCATTTTCTACCTCTTTTAATTTTCTCTCCAATTCTTTAAGTTTTTTCTCATAACTCAACCACTCAATATAATCATCCCAAGCTTCAAAATCCTCTTCCTCTAATTCCTCAAGCTTTTTCTTAAACTCATCAATTGAACAGTTATACTTTCTCTCAAACATTTTAATTCTTTCTTTGATAGGAGCAATTTCAGAAATGATTTTAAGCTTTTCAATGGTTATAACATCTTCTTTTGAGACAATAACGTCCATAATATCTCCCTTATCATTAATTTAATGAGTTTTGAATACTTTACCACCCAAGCAATGCAAATATAAATCCAATAACTCCAATTAGTGTTGCCACATAAGATATGGGATATATCTGCTTAAATAAAAGCACTGGGGAAAATGCTCTAACAAATGTAGCTAATATCGGGAATATTAGAGCAATGGCAAAGTTTTCAACTATTGTTATTGGATTATCTATGTCAGGGGCTATTCCTAAGTATAGTGTTGCGAATAAACTCCCCAAAGCTATTAATAAAAGTTCCTTACTTGCCAAATATAAAGCCCTATACTTAGCCATCAACTCCATTGTAGGACCTTCAATAACATCTGCCTTTGTGTGCGTTATGGAGAAAGGATATTCTTTAATCATTATAACATAGCCAATGAAATAACACACAGCTCCAAATATCCCAGCCAGTGAGAATAAAAATGGCTCTCCAACAATATCTTTTAAAAAAATGCTCTTCTTCTGGACAAATGGCAGAAAGGTTGCTAAATAAAATGGAAATGAGCCAATTGTTATCATTTTAAAGCTTCTTACAGCTCCCAACTGCTCTAATGATAATTTTAAAGTTCCTAAAAAACTTGTTCCCTTACACTCATCTATAAATGGCATCCTCCAACCCATAATTGAGCATGATAGGGAGCCGAGAATAATATACATCATCTCCTCCAATTTTAGCAATCCAACAATACCAATCTCATTAGATAAAATATGAAAAGAAGTTAATGATGTTATTGCCAATATAGCCCACAACACTGCTATTGATAACAAAGGCAACAAATTATATAATCTTGGTATTGTAGCATCGGGTGTTTTCACTTCTTTAAATAAAAACTTAAAAAATGCCCAAAATCCGGGGGCTAATATACT
>JAMOTQ010000096.1 GCA_027068365.1 Methanocaldococcus sp. | reverse complement strand
TATGATATCTTCAGGTCTTGGGGCACAGCCAGGCACTTTAACATCAACTGGGATGATATTTTCAACAGGTCCAGCTACAAAGTCAGAGGTTCCTAAATCTCCTCCAATGTTTTTATAAACTCCCCCCATTAATGCACAGGCACCAACAGCAACAACTGCCTTTGGCTCTGGAATTTTTTCATAAATCTTTCTTAATGACTCAGCAACAACCTTGGTAACACAGCCAGAAACCACTAAAATATCCGCCTCTCTTGGATTAAATGTTAAAAAAACATTATATTGCTCAGCATCGTAAAAAGGTGATAAAACTGCATTAACAACTTCAATATCGCAAGCATTACATCCACCAGTATAAACGAGCATTACATGAATGCACTTTTTTCTTGCAGTTTTTTTAATCATAATGTCACCAAAATTATTATTTAATATTATTAACATAGAATCATCTTATTGTATTAATGGGAGAATCTATCATTATTATTAATGACAAATTGACATAAAAAATATAAATAGGTTGTGGTCATTTTATTGCTTGGCTTTACCAACAGCTACATAGATATTGTTGGCTCCAATTTTATCTCCAAACTTTGAAAAAACTTCTATATTTTTATCTTTGCATAAACTTTCTACTTTCTTCCTACAAGCGTCTTTTGTTTTCTCTCCAAATGATATAACAATTACATTTCCATCTATCTCCTCAAAACCTAAGACAGGTTTTTTTATTTTTTTGTATAACTCATTAACATCTTTTAAATGCGTTATAATCATTTTAGCATCTTCAATAAATGGAAAATCCTTTAAGTGTTTGGTTATAAACGATATGTCACTACTTCTTTTTTGCCCATACTTCTTTAAATCTACTTTATAATAATTAAGTTTTCCATCTTGATACTCTTTTATAATTGTTTTAGCAGTTCTAATTAAATCAACTTCCCCACCTTTGGCTAAATAACCCCTCTTATTTCCAATCCTTTTTAATACGTCCTCATCAATTTCTTTATAATCAATACCAAAGTATTCTTTTATTATGGAGTCATCAAAATCATTTATTCTATTTAAAATCTTTAAAGCTGGGGGGACAGGGTTTTCCACCTTTTCCAACCTTAAAGCACCGCTTATAACCAAATCATCCTCATCCCTCATCTCCAAAACTCCCGGGGTGTCCATTAGCTTTATGTTTTTGGTTAATCTAACCCACTGCTCCCCTTTTGTTAAACCAGCTACATTCCCAGTTAATGCCTTTCTCTTCCCAGTTAATGCATTTATAATGGATGATTTCCCAACGTTTGGATAACCAACAACTCCTATTTTTCCATCTTTTTTTCCCATATCTTTTAGAGATTTTTTTATCATCTCCCTTAGAATTTTTGTTCCCAATCTTCTTTTAGCGGATATAAATACTGTGTTTTCTCCAAAAACTTGTTTCCATTTTTCTAAAATATCTTTTGGAACTAAGTCAGCTTTATTTAATACATATATTAGTTTTTTTCCCTTAGCTTTGATTTTTTTCTCCAACTCCTTGTTTCTTGTTAGTTCTGGGTCTCTTGCATCTAAGACCAATAAAATTACATCGCATTCATCAATAATCTTATTAACTATCTTTTTTACTGGGACTTTTTTATACTTCATAACCATCACCTTATAAAATGATTAATATTTTTTTCATATATACTTTTTATTAATAAAATTGATTAGGTATATTTATAAATTCAGAAATATATGAATTATGAAAAAGTTTATATAGAACTTCAAAGACATTTAAAAATAGAAAATGAAAATATCAACAAAAAATAAGAATAAAAGGTGATATTTTGGTAGTTGATGCAAAAGAAGTGGAGATGATAAACACCTTGGTCTTTGAGACATTGGGAAATCCAGAAAAAGAGAGAGAATTTAAATTAAAGTCATTGAAAAGATGGGGATTTGATTTAATATTTGGTAAGATAAATGGAGAAGAGACATACTTTACTGTTGAATTAGATGAGAGAAAAGCAGGGGATAAATTCTCAAAAGATGGAAAGGAGTATGAGGTTATTGAGGTTTTGCAGGAACTTCCAAAGAATACTGAATTATATGCTCATATAGAGATGGAGATGGGTAAAGCATACATTGTTTGCCAATTGAGAGATGAAGATGGAAAAAATACAGAAGTTTTAAGAGTTCCAGCGGCTACTTTATTGTTAGCTTTCTTTAAAAAGAATAAGTTGAGCAATTTAATTAAATCAGTAAAAAATGTTGGTATTAGCTTAGAACTTTCAATGCAAAATGGTGCTGGTGGAAAGCCATTAAGTTATGAGGAACTTCCAAATGTTGCAAGAAGATTTATAAGAAGTGTAAGGAAAGTTGAAAAAGAAACTGGTTTTGGAAGATTAGCATTTGCATACTATGG
>JAMOTQ010000095.1 GCA_027068365.1 Methanocaldococcus sp. | reverse complement strand
TACATGAGATATATCCTGGAGCAGATGGTGATGGATGGTATAATTCAACAGAAATAAGTAATAATCAGACAGTCGTTATTCACTACACACTAAATGGAACTGGAACTTTCTACCCAAGTGACGCATTTATTGTTGGTATTGACCCTACAAACTCATTATTACCAACAACTTCACCAAAAATAACCACTGTAAGTGGGGCAATTGGAAATAACTTCGAGCCGTTATTGACATTAATAACTGCATTAATTGGAGTTGGTATAATACTAAGAAGGGCAATGTAATCCTTTATTTCCTTTTTTAACTAAAATAATTATACTTTTTTAAAAGTCCTAAGTTTTTTAGTTATTGTCTATCTATGATTTTGAACAACATCTGGACTATAATCTTTAAATTTAAAATTGGGTATAATTTTTATAATAATGTTAAAAGTTTGGAGGGAAATTATGAGAAAATTTATCCTATTTTTTGTTTTTCTTGCACTTATAGCACCAACTTTTGCAGATGTGGAGGAGATAACAAACTACAATATGACTGTTGATTTATACAAAAACCCAGCACATATAACAAATGTTATAACGATTAAAAATATTATTAACTATCCTCTTGTTCCTGGAATTGGGGAGTTTAGATTACAAAAAGAAGAACCAAAGAAAATATTTATTATTCCAATTCCATTTACAAAAGAAAAAAAGCCAATAAAAATTGAAAATTTAAAAGGATATTACATAATTGGAAATCAAAAGTATCCATTAAATGTAAGTGTTAGGTATGAAGATACTTACTCTGTAATAGAGTATCAAGTATGGGAGCCGATAGATAGTGGAGAAAATATAACGTTAGTTATAGAGTATAATGCGGATGTTGTTGATGATGGAATTTTATTTAAGACGGTTTCTATTCCTGTTGGATGTGATTTAAATATAAAAAGGTTCCATATAGATTTTAGCTCTCCATATTATCTGACTTATCAAAAGCCGGATGGAAATGACTTTTCGATTCCTAAAAAAACCCTATTGATTGTGAAGGCAGAGTTCTCTATACTGCCATTACCAAAGCTACCAGTTTATGGGCATATATTATTCTGGCTGACTATACTGTCAATATTGGTAATAATTTTAGTATATACTGAATTAAGAAGAAAAAGTAATAATAAAGAGGATAATAAACAAAATGTCTAATTTTTGTTCTATAAATTTTAAATACTTTCAATATATATTTTTATTCTGAATAATAAAACTTTAAAATGGGATAATATGGCATTTAAGTTTAATCTTCAAATATTTGTATTAATTATTTTATTGTTATCAAATGTTAGCTTTGGAACCAATATATCTGCAATAATAAATGGGAGTTTAGATAATACTACCATAATATCTAACAGCTCAAATATTTGCATTGATGAAAACACTTCTATTAATGTTTTAAATAATTTAAATAACCCAACCAATAGTAAAATAAAAATTAATGAAAGTTTAGCAAATATATCAACTAAAAATAATACCACAACTTCCTCCATAACCAACCTAAAAAATAAAATAAAAAATAACATCTCAAATAAAACCAAATTAAATAACACTAAAATAATAACTGGGAATATCACATCAAGTAATAAAACAATCAACGAAACTGATTATTTGGATGTTATTATTGAAGATTACAAGGTTATAGTAAAAACCAATGGAAAGGTGTTTGGATTTGCAAATAAAACGCCTTTAAAGTTTATTAAAGTAGCTGATAATGAGTATGTAATATCACCAATAATTTTAAATACACAAATGGAGATTTATGCAAAATTTAAAGATGGTAAGGTATTGAATAAAACAGTTATTTTAGATTATAAGAAAGTAAAGGAAAAAAAAGAAAATGAAAAAAACAAAAAGAAGATGCATTATTTAAATGTTTCATTTCATGATTATAAATTAGTCATTAAAACTAATGGAAAACCTCATGCAAAATATTTAGATATTAATGTAAAAGTTAAGATTAAGAAAATAAAAAAGCATGAATATTTAGTTTATCCAGTAATTTTAAATAAAACTATTGTGGTTTATGCAAAATTTAAAAACGAAACATTAAATAAAACAATATTTTTGAAATATCCAGAAAAAAACATAACGACGAATAAAACTATTGTTTTAAATGATGTTTATTTCCCATCAAAAAAAATAATTATAAAAACAAACTTTAAGCCACACACTGCATATATAATAACTCCTACTAATAAAATAATTAAATTAAAGGTTCATAAAAAAGGAAATTATTATATTTTATCTACAAAGTTAAAGAGGAGTGTTATTTTAGGTAATTATTCAGTTGTAGTTGATGGAATTAAGAAAACTTTTGCAGTAGATTCTTATAAAATTAATGCAAAATTGAAAGATGGGAGGTTTATTGTTGGAAATGTATCTTACCATGTTAAAGAACCGAAGTTTATAACTTGCATCGTAAATAAAAAGAAAATCAATATCTCATTAATTAATGGAACCTTTGTTATTCCAATAGATTACTTAGTAATGAAATTTAACATCTCAAAATCTAAAAAAATTAAGGTAATTTTAATATGTGGGAATTCAAAGAAAAAATTAAAACTTAAACTTAAAAATGAACAAAAAGTTAAGAAATTAATTTCTTACGACCCTGTTAATAAAGAGATAGTTATTAAAATAGAAGGTAGTGAAAAAGAAATCAAAAAGTTATTGAAAAAATACAAAAAACACAAATATAAGATTTCAAAAATATTGGAATTAAATAACTATTCAATCTTAGAAATTAAGATTAAAGCCAATAAAGAAATTTTAAAAGAATACAATCTTTCAGAAGATATTTTAAAAACTAATGAAACTGTAAAAAAGATAAGCAATAATAAAATTAGAGTTGAAGTTAAAAACAAAATAGATGGAGTTTGGTATAAGTTTAGTTGTAAGATTCCAAAAGGTTATAGAGTTAAAGAAATTGTGGGGGATGATGGTAGGGTAATAAAGAACAATATTTCCATAAATAGATTAACAGGGGAAGCCGTTGGGGAAATGAGGTGGTATATTGAAAACAATACGTTATATTTCTACGACGACCCAATTTTTGGGTATGATATATCTTTAATCCCTCCAGCTCCAAATCATTCAATTGCTGTTGAATTATCATACAATGGTCAGGATTCTGGAGGATGTGGGCAGATTTCAGCTATTGTATTCCCATACAATGAAGGAGATGACAATTCAATAATTGCTACACATGACCATGCGGGGAGAAATGGGGATTACAATTATGCAAATAACATTGATGCTTATGCAGGTTCAAAAATAGCAATAAAATATACAAGTGGGGCATTAACAAGACAGTATGGAGTTTTAGGAACAGCAAGTATTAGTTGGAGTTGGGGAGGATTTACCTATTATTACCTATCTGAAATAAATAGAGAAAACATTTCAGGAAACTCCGTCCCAAATGGGGTTTTAGAGAGTTTAATTATAACGGATATGTATGCACCATGGGACGATAACGAATTAAATATTACGCAAAAAGTTATTATTAGAGGAAATAACAAGTGGTTTGCTACCATATATTATATAAAAAATCCAACAACAAAAACATACACAAATTTAAAGTTCTTCCAAGGTATGGATTGGAATTTTGGAGGAAGCTACGAAGGGGATGATGCATACTATAATAGTATTGATGATGTTGTATATGGCTATGATTCTAACGCATCTGTTGGAGATATACAGTATGGTGGCTTCAAGTCAAACATTCCAAGCTACGAGCATGATGTTAATTTGTATTGGAATATGTGGAATGATATTAGGAACGATAATTTAAATAATGGTTCATCATACAATGGAGATGCAGGGACAGCATTAGCATGGACTAAAAGTTCATTAAAACCAGGTGAAATTTGGGTAATCCCAATAATTTGGGGATTGGGATTTAATTACTCAGATATGATGAATGAGATAAATATGGGATTAAATCAACTTTATGATGCAGGAGTTAAAAGTATAGATTATCCAGATAACGATGATAGCTTTAACCCAAATATCTATCCTATAATAGATATAAATTCAACAATTGCACTGTATGGGTTGGTGGATGCATACAATTTAAATGTTTCTATTAAAATAACCCAAATTAATGGAACTTACACATATGAAAACTCAACATTAATAAATTTATCAGTTCCTTATGAAGAAAAAAAAGAAGTAATCTTCCCAATAAATATATCAGATATGCCTTATGGAACTTACAATGTAACGATAAAAACAAACCTTCCAAACGACCAAAATACATCCAACGATGAAAAAAGCATTATAATTCATATCGTTTCATTTTCCGTTTATCCAAAATATCAGGAAAAAACTGAAAATCCTGGAAAGGAGGTATTTTATAACATAACATTGTATAATTTTGATAATGAAAGAGTAATAAATATAGATATAACAAATTCAACTAAAAATTGGATTACTAAGGTATATAATTACTCTACACTAATAGCGGAAGATTACAATGGAGATGGAGTTTGGGATTATATAAATCCAAATTATGACCTAAATAATGATAATCTACCAGATATAATTATTCCTCAAAATAGTAATTTGAATTTAACTGTTTCAAAGGTTATTCC
This sequence comes from Methanocaldococcus sp., assembly GCA_027068365.1. Classification (GTDB taxonomy): domain Archaea; phylum AGJL01; class Methanococci; order Methanococcales; family Methanocaldococcaceae; genus Methanocaldococcus. Next base: position 22,240 of record JAMOTQ010000095.1, on the reverse strand, counting down.
ATCAACATCTCCATTAGGGGAAATTGATTTAACAACTTTAAAATTCGTTGATAAGGATGATACTTCAACATTTGCCTATGCTAATTTCCAGACATCAACTCCCTACCCTCCATCAGTTCAAAAAACTTTCTACTTGCATGGAAATGAATTAAAAACATTAAATACTTCAATTCCTACGGAATCCAATAATTACACCACAATTTTGGGGAATTCATTTGCCTCCTGGGTACAGTATCCAAAATTTGCAGAAGATTTTACAGTTTTAGGGAATATTTCAATATTATTATACTTAGAAGACCCAAATGTTGTTTCTGGAGGGTGGAGTAGTTACGAGACGCATAAAGTTGTAGTTACCCTTATAGCTACAAATGGGGACAGTTCATTTGTTATAGGAAGTGATGGCAAAACTCTAAACCTTGACAACACAATAACTCCTTATATATTCAACATTAACTTAAATTCAATAGTTACAATACCAAAAGGTTATTACTTAGTTTTAAAGGTAGAGAATCAACAATCCTCAAATTCAATAAATGTATATCACGACTCAACATACATATCAAACATAACCCTAAATACAACAACTTATGTCAAAGTTTATGATATTTCCTCAGATAAAACTGTATATGGTAAAAATGAAACTGCTACAATATTTGCAAATATTACAGACCCTATTGGTTCTTATGACATAAAAGGGGCAAATATAACAGTTTACTATCCAAATGGTAGTGTATATATTAACACTTCAATGAACTTACAAGAGGTAGATTATAACACCCCATCACTTTGGAAATTATACAATTACTCATTCACTATTCCAGAAACAGGAGAATATAACATTACAATAATAGGCATTGAATCAAATGGAGTTATTTCAGAGAAAAGCTATACTATATATTGTGGATATAACATTCATGGATATGTAAAAGAGGACTTTAAGGAGATTGGAAAAGAAGATAGCCAAGATAAAGGAATCTATGGTGTTAATGTATCTATTTTTGAAGATAGCAATGACAATAGGATTTTAGATGTAGGAGATAAGATAATAAACTCTACAACTACCAATATATTTGGTTATTACTCATTTTTAGTTTATAATACTTCAAAAACTTACTTCGTTGCAGTAAATTCAAAAACTGTTGGAACAACGAGAGGATTAAATCCTGGATATTCAATAAACGATATTTGGGCAGAGGAAACATATCAAACAGTTTATACCCCTCTAAATAACTCTCAATGGATAATTAACGGAAACTCTTCTATATATCCAGATAAAATTATCCTAACTCCTGATGAGAATAATCAGGTGGGTAGTGTTTGGTATTATGGGCCGGTGGATTTGTCTGAGGATTTGGTTGTTGAGTTTTATGAGTATTTGGGAGATAATCCTGATGGAGCGGATGGGATAACATTTACACTGCAACCATTAGGAACTAATGAGTTGGGAGGATCAGGGGGAGAATTAGGTTATAGTGGAATCTCTCCGAGTGTGGCAGTTGAGGTTGATACATGGATTAACGATTTCGACAGCCCAGCAACAACCGACCACATTGCCATAGACGTTAATGGAAACGTTAATCACACTTACAATAAAAACACATACTCAACACCAGACCCATACGACTTAGGCAATGTTGAAGACGGAAAAGAACACCTAATAAAAATCGTATGGAATGCCACAACAAAAACACTCCAAGTATATTTCGACGGAAATTTAGCACTAACATGGAACAAAGACATAACTCAAATTATAGGAAACTCAACATATTTCGGATTCACAGGAGGAACAGGAGGAGCAAAAAACCTACAATACATAAAACCAACATACATAAAAAACGGAGATAATTATGTAATAAACCCAACTTATAGAGTAGTTGAAATGTTTGGTGGAAAAGATTATAATAAAGAGGATAACTGGGACATTGGAAACTTTGAACATTACTGTTTGATAGATTTAGGGTCTTATAGGGGAGAGAATATTACATTCGGATTTAGTTTTGATGTAATAACAAACACAAAAACAGTTGGACAGGGTAGTTTTTCTCAATTTATAAAAAACGCAAATGCAATTTATGGGAAAGATGAAGGTTACTTTAAAATACCAAATATCGACGCAAAAGATGGAAATTACTACATTTATACAAGTGGAAATAAAATATTGGACAATTTAACTATTGTAAATGGCTCTACCCAATTAAATGGAACAGTTGTCCTTTCAGGATTACAGTGGCTCACGAATGGAGATTCATATCTAAACAATTCAGATAACTTAACCCTTATCCTAACTCCTTATGAGAGCAATCAGGTGGGTAGTGTTTGGTATTATGAGCCGGTGGATTTGTCTGAGGATTTGGTTGTTGAGTTTTATGCGTATTTGGGAGATAATCCTGATGGAGCGGATGGGATAACATTTACACTGCAATCATTAGGAACTAATGAGTTGGGAGGAGCAGGGGGAGGATTAGGTTATAGTGGAATATCTCCGAGTGTGGCAGTTGAGGTTGATACATGGATTAACGATTTCGACAGCCCAGCAACAACCGACCACATTGCCATAGACGTTAATGGAAACGTTAATCACACTTACAATAAAAACACATACTCAACACCAGACCCATACGACTTAGGCAATGTTGAAGACGGAAAAGAACACCTAATAAAAATCGTATGGAATGCCACAACAAAAACACTCCAAGTATATTTCGACGGAAATTTAGCACTAACATGGAACAAAGACATAACTCAAATTATAGGAAACTCAACATATTTCGGATTCACAGGAGGAACAGGAGGAGCAAAAAACCTACAATACATAAAACCAACATACATAAAAAACGGAGCTGATGTTTTAGATATCGGGAGGATATCTCAAAGTCCGATTATTGACAATGTAGGATATAATGTAAATATTGAAAATATAACTTTTGAAAATGTTAGCGTTGGAATATTAGCAAATGAAACAGGACTAAATAATTTAACATTAAAGAGTTGTAAAATTTATGGAAGAATATTAAATTCAGGGATAAAGTTAGCTGATTATGATTGGAATTTGCAGGAATCTCCAACTTATATAAGTAATTTAATAATAAATGCATCTGGAAGTTATGGGCTATTAGTGCTAAATAAAGTATGGGCTGAGATTTGCAACTCTCACATATCTTTAAATAATGGAGATGGTATTTATTGGGCAAATTGGGCGGGTGGTTCTGGAAATTTAACTTTAAATAATACCATAATAGAATCATGCAGTCATGGAATAATTGCATACAAAGATGGTGTAGGTTTAAGATTGGTAAATTCTAAGGTTGTTAATTCTGTTTATGAAGGGATTATATTAATGGACAATTCAAGTTTAACAATGTATAACTCTTCAATATTGAAAAACTCTATTGGGATATATTCAAATAGGTCCAGTGTTTTGATAGACCTCTCTAATATACTAAACAATGGATATGAGGGCTTGCTTTTAGAGAATTCATCATCTGTGATAGTAAATTCAAACATATCAAATAACAGTATAGGAATTTATTTAAATAAGGTTAATTCTTCCATAATTCAAAAATCAAACATATCTTATAACTATTATGGCGTTGAGATAATTAACTCCTCAAATGTAGTTATTAACTCCTCAAATATATTCAACATAAGCATGGATGGAATTGCAATATTTAATGGAGAAAATATAACCATTGAGAGTTCTTCATTATATAAAAATAATTATTCAGTCCTTTCTTATGGAAATCTATCAAACTTTTACATATTAAACTCAACATTTAATTCCTCAATAAACGATACATTAGATATTGAAGTTCCATATAATCACTCTCTAACTAACTTTAAACTTTATAATTCAAATATATTAAACAGTGGTAGTTATGGAATACATATCTATTCCATTGGAAATTCTTCAAGTGTAACAATTTTTAACTCACTGATAAATGGGTCATTTAAAGGAGGGATTTATATTTATGGGGTTGATGAAATAAATATAACCAACAACACTCTAACGCATAATGGATTAATTGGAGGAGACCCTGCGGGAAGTGGGATAACAATCAGCGGGTATAATAGTGAAGATGTTATAATAGAAGGGAATAATATATCCTACAATTTAGGTAATGGGGTATCTTTGGAGGGATTGTGGGGTAATATCTTAAAAGATGTGGTAGTGAAGAATAATTTTATTTCAAATAATGGGATTGATGAAAATGATGGTAATGGGATATACATTGGGGGGAAAGTTGAAAATGTATATGTGTTTAACAACACAGTTCAATATAGCGATGCTCAGGCGATATTGATTCAAGAATCTAATGGTTGGAATTCTTGGGATTGGATTGGAACGAACATTACAATAGACAACAATACACTACAACATAATGGGGTAACTATCTCATCTGGAAATATAACCGCAGGGATAACGGTTGGAGCTTATGGGAACTATAATCAAGATAGTGGGTATATAATAATCAAAAATAATGAAATAGTAAATAATAACCTCTGTCCAAACACAAACTACACGGGTAAAATGGGTGGAATTGAGGTTTATGGTTTAAATGAAAGTTGGATTAACTTAGAGTTCAATATTTCAGGTAATATAATAGCAAATAATTCTGCCTATGGTATATTAATAGCGGCAAGTAAGGACATTAATATAATAAATAATACAATCTACAATAATGAAAAGGGAATAACAATTCCAAGCTGGGATTTTGTTCCATATAATATTATCATCTCCAAAAATTCAATTTATAATAATTCTTTATTGGGAATTGACTTGAATGATGATAATGTAACATTAAATGATGGCTTATTAAATAGTAATGAGCCAAATTATGGAATTGATTATCCAATAATTACCTATGCAGATATAAGTGGAGATAACCTAACTGTTAAGGGATATATTGGAAAAACCAGTAGTAGTTCTAACTTTGCTAATGCAGTTGTTGAGATTTATTTAGTTAAAAATTTAACAAGCGGGGATAATTTAGTAGGAAATAATATTTCATCGAGCGGAGATGCTTTAAATAATAGTTATGGGGAGGGTTGGATTTATTTAGGAAGTTTAATGGCAGGTGAGAATGGGTTTTTCAGCGGAACTTTAAATGTTTCTGGGAAGGGTGTTGGTAATGATGTTTTATTAACTGCAACGGCTACAATAAGCGGTAAGGGAACCTCAGAGTTTGGGAGAAACTATTTGTTAATTAAGAAATTTTTCAATATAACTGGAACTATAACGATGTTCCCAAACGGCTACAACATAACGGTGAAATCATACAATACAACAAAAGATGTCTATGTTTATTGGTATAAACCAGATAATATTGAAGTAATCAATATTTCAGGGGACTATGATGAAAATGGGACAAATGGAAACACTTACTGGTTTAAATTTAATTCAATAGAAAAAGATATGGTAAAACATATTACAATAAAAACCAATATTACAATAGTAGATGGGCTCGTTATTGGCATCGACCCAAAAAAATAAATTATAATTGTTATGATTTTCCTATTTTTTAGATTTATTTAAAAATTTTTAATAAATGTTATTTTTCATTTTTTATTATCATTTTTATTATTTTTATATATCTGAGGATATTGTTGTCAAAAAATTGTCCTACAAATTTTAAATACTTTAAAAAATTTAAATTAAAATTGATAGCTTAAATAATGATAATATGAGGGGAGTAGTGCTTACAACATTAATATTTTTTGTATTGTTTTTTCTGTCATTGTGTTTTGGGGAGATGTATGAATATAGGGGGGTAGTGTTTTATCCTAATGGCTCTCAAACCATTGATGTATCTAAATTATATGTTGATTACTCTAATCCTAACACCTTTGGAATTTATGTATTTTATAGAAATTCTTCCTACTATATTCCTTATCCAAAAAATACGACTATTGACCTCCCCCCTAAAAATTTTAACATATCTATAACCATATCCGCAGATAGAATTAGCCAAAATGAGTGGAGAGTTTATTATAAAATAGTTAATAACTATTCCTATAATCTTTTATTTAATATAACATTTCCAAATGGCTTTAATATTAAAAATACTTCAATTTTAGTTCCTGCTAATTCATACAAAACAATAACCTTATCAAAAAAATTGAACTCTAACACTTTGTATTTTGGAGATAGCAATGTAAGTTTTGAAATTCCCGCAATTGTAAAAATTAGGTATTCTCTTTCAATACCTTTTTCTATAATGAAGTCAAATAAAATTTTAAATAACAGCTCAATTGAATGGACTGCTACCTATATCATAAAAAATAATAAGAATATTTCCCTAAACGTAAATGTGAGTTATTGGGCTATTGTTAATGACAATAGAATAAATTTTGGAAACTATTCTTATATATTAAATCCCAATGGGAATATTACTCAATCATTTAACCTTATCTCAGATGATGTTCCTATCTTTTATCTTAAATTATATGTGTGGAATGATAGCTATCAAACTATAAAAGTAAAGCCCGCACTTAAAGTTAATAACTCCTATATTATTGGCTTAGGTAAGGTTAAAGGTAGGAGTTTTAACATTTCCCTTAATAAACCCTCTACTCACCATAAAAAGGAAACTGCTAAAAAGGAAACGCAATATAAAAAGACAGAGAATGAAGTTCCTGCAAATGTAAAGGAAACCCCTACTCATCATAAATATGAAAGAGTGAAAACTACTCAAACACAGGGTAGGGAAGAAAAATTATCAAAGAACAAGAATGAAAATAAAAAAGAAAAAAAATATCCTCTTATAATTAGACCCATATTTGAAGAAAAGATTAAAACATCCTTAGTAGCTACCGCAATTACAACCACATCAACATCCATAATGGTTATGTTAATACCTCCATTATTGTTAAGACGGCGTCCGGATATTAGTGATAAGGGAGTTTTTACTATTGAAGAGCTTGAAGTGTTAAATAGTTGGGTATATGTTCCAGAAGGTTGTGAGTTGGGAAAGATACTACCCGGTGGAATAACAATTGTTAAACTTAGCGATTCAGAAAAAGCTCTTGCAAGAGAATTGCATGAGGTTTATGATATTCCTTTAAATTCTGCAAAAGCTATTGTGTTGGGAGTTAAGTATGGAGGTAGGGTATTTTTAAGCGATGAAAGGGCGTATAGGTTGGCTATTAGGATTGGACTTGAAGCTTATATTTTTTGAGGAGTGGTGGAAATATGAAAAAAGAAGATGAGAGAATATTGTTAAAACTAAAAAAAATTAGAGATATACAAAGGAGAAAAACACTTATTGGCTCGTTTTTGATATCATCCTCTATAATAATGATTGAAGCTTCTGTATTTGTATTCATTGGAATTTTTAATATAAGTGTAATATTTGGAATAATACTATTGTTTATAGCATTAATTTTTTTATCATGTGGTCTTTATCTACTGTTAAGTCCTTCTGTTATTGTTGTTGATGATGAGTGAAATATATGAAATATAAATTACTTTTAATCTTAAATATTGTTCTTTTGGGTATTGTTTATGGTCATACCACCCTTAATGTTAGTGTGGAAAATATTAGCCGGTATATTTATAACACCACCATCTACCTATCTTATAAAAATGATACTCCATATTTTTACATTGGAGAAGAGAAAGAGCTTAAACTTATCCCCCCATATATAAAGGTTGATGAGGACATAGCTCCGTTAGTTAAAGGGTTAGGATTTAAAATTAATAATAAAAGATACAACTTAATTATTACAAAAAGGGATGTTAATACAAGTAAGATGGCGATTATATTCTCTCCTATAAATGGTTCAAAAAGGATTGAAGGGAATAGGACAATATTATGGATTAAAGACCCATTAAAAATAAAGCAATCTAAGGTTGAAGCATATTATATTTTACCAAAGAAGGGAGAAATTGTAGCAGTATATGAAGATGGAAAACCAGCGGCAATAAAAATTAATAATAAAATATACGTTGGTTTCAAGCCAAATAAAGAAGTTTTAGCCAATCTCATTTACATTCATATAGTTAAAAAAAGTTAATAAAGGGGAGGATAATACATTACCTCTACCATTTTTGTTATTTGGCTCTATTTTATCTCTTATATCGTTAGCCCTAATCTTTCAAGAAACTATAAAAAAGAAGATTTTAGATTTAATATCTGCATTGGCATCTATAAATGTATTTATCTTATCCCGTATAAATGTGTTTGATGAGGAGAAAGTCCTTTTAAATGACACAAGGAGGGAAATCTATAATTACATTTTAGATAATCCTGGATGTCATTTGAGGAAAATAGCCAATGATTTAAATAAATCAGTTTCAACTATAACATGGCATTTGAGAATTTTAGAGAGGGCTGGTTTAATTAAATGCAAAAAATTGGGAAATAAGTTAATATATTACCCAGCTGATATGGATGTAAGGGATTTACCATTACTATTTTTAAATGAAACACAAAAGTGTATATTCAACTACCTATTAAAAAATCCTGCACATTTGAGAAAGATAGCTAAGGATTTAAATTTAAACCCAGAAACGGTAAGATACAATATAAGAAAGATGGAAGAACTCGGAGTTATAACATCAAAAGAGGAGGGCAATAAAATAGTTTATAGTTTAGACGACTCTATTTTAGAGCTTTATAAATAAAGTTATATTTCTTATATTTGTCTAAATTGTTCAGTATCTCATTTATTATATTATTTAATTGATTTATACAATCTTCGAAGTTCTTTTCATTAACAACCATAAAATCAGCCAATGCAATGGCATGTCCAATACTAAACCCTAACTCCCTTAAATCCCTCTCCACAAACACATCCCAACTTGTTGAATCGTCCTCCCTTCCTCTTTTTTTCAATCTTTCAAATCTTGTTAATGGAGAGGAATGGATTGCTATTAAAACTAATGGATTATGTTTTCTAAAATAATTTACTTCATATAAACTCCTTATTCCTTCAATAATAATGATATTTTTATCTTTTAAGTTATCTTTTATGTATTTTAAACATGCTACGGCTATGGCTTCATCTCCGAACTCTTCCCTTAGCTTTATAGCAGTTTTTCCAACATTTTCAGGAGTTAATTCCAGACCTCTTTTTTTTGTTTCATATCTAACAACATCCCCCATGGAAACTACTGGCAAATTGTATTTTTTAGCTACTTCATATATTGCACTTTTCCCAGCTCCTGGCATTCCTGTAATCCCTATTAATAACATAATTTCCCTTAAATACTTACTTTTGTGCTATTTTTAATATAATTTGAGATTTACTTATCTATGAGACCTTACTTAACGCATCCTTTGCAGTGTTAGCACTTTGATTTATAACTTCCATATTTGCCTTTTTTGTTTCAACAGCCGTTGATATTAAATAATAAGAAATAATTATAGCTGATAAGATAACAACCATTACTAACAAAGAAAATTCAAGAGATATCTGCCCCTTGTTAGATTTTAATTTTTTAAATATCATATACATCCCATTTAAGTTAAATAATTGAATTTATTGAATTTAATTTTAAACTATTTAATTAATATTTTTTAATTATTGCTCATATATGCAGTTCCAAATTTATTATAAGTTTTTAATGTAATCAATATTAACAGTTATTTTCATGCTATTAATACTTTTTGAGGATGGTGGTTTATAATGCTTATCATTAGAAAACCAAAAAAGAAAAAGGATGAGATGGAAATTGTTAAAGTAGATGGAAAAATAGAGGAAGGAGTTGAGATTAAGAATAACCAAAAAATATTTGCAAACTACAAAAAAGTGGGAGATAAATATAAACTGTATAGATGCAGATTGGGAGATAAATTAATTCAACCCTCCAAGGTTTTAGAACTATTAAAATCTGAAAAAATATTTTTATTAAAGGATAATGAGGAAATTGGGGATGTCTTAAAATCATACAACTTAAAATTTAATTACATTGAACTTTGCCCATTCTGCTTATTAAAAAACATCTACAAGAGATTGACAAGAAATAACAGATGTAGGTATGGAAATTTAGAGATTTGTATAAACTGCGGGATTAATGAAATTAAGGAAGAGGTTAGAATTAGCGAGGAATTTATAGAGAAATTTTTAAAGAGATTTAAAGATGTTGATAAAGTTCTTTCCTTATTGAGAATAAGAAATCCATTGGATAAGCCGGAATTAACAAGATACGATATTATAACTGGAAGTGAAGAGGATAAGATTGAAAATTATAAAATAGATGAATTAGATATCCCAGAAGAACTTAAAAAGATAATAAAAAGTAGAGGGATTAAAGAACTTCTACCAGTTCAAACATTATCAGTTAAAGCTGGTTTGTTAAAAGGAGAGGACTTATTAATTGTTTCAGCAACTTCCTCTGGAAAAACGTTGATTGGAGAGTTGGCAGGGATTAAAAATTTAATTGAAACAGGGAAAAAATTTCTTTTTTTAGTTCCATTGGTGGCTTTGGCAAATCAGAAATATTTGGAATTTAAAGAAAGATATGAAAAATTAGGTTTTAAAGTTAGTTTAAGGGTAGGGATGGGAAGAATTGGAAAAAAGGTTGATGTAAATACCTCGTTAGATGCTGACATCATAGTTGGGACTTATGAGGGAATTGATTATTTAATTAGAACTAAAAAATTGAAAGATATTGGGACAGTAGTTATTGATGAAATCCACTCTTTAAATTTAGAGGAGAGAGGGGCGAGGTTGGACGGTTTAATTGGTAGGTTGAGGTTTTTGTTTAAAGATGCTCAAAAAATATATTTGTCAGCAACAATTGGGAATCCAAAAGAGTTGGCTAAAAAATTAAATACCAAATTAGTTTTATACAACGGTAGACCCGTTCCATTAGAGAGGCATATAATATTTTGTAAAAATGACTTTGCTAAGTTAAACATAATTAAAGATATTGTTAAAAGAGAGTGGCAGAATATATCAAAATTTGGATATAGAGGGCAGTGCTTAGTTTTTACATATTCAAGAAAGAGGGCTGAACATATAGCCAAAGCTTTAAAGGCAAGGGGGGTTAAAGCAGAGTTTTATCATGGAGGGATGGAGTATATAAAAAGAAGGAGAGTTGAAGATGATTTCGCAAATCAAAAAATTCAGTGTGTTGTTACAACTGCTGCATTGTCAGCTGGGGTTGATTTTCCTGCCTCAACAGTTATTTTGGAAAGTTTGGCTATGGGGGCTGATTGGTTAAATCCAGCAGAATTCCAGCAGATGTGTGGTAGAGCTGGAAGGAAGGGAATGCATGAAGTTGGGAAGGTCTATCTTTTGGTAGAGATTGGAAAAAAGTATCATGCAAAGATGGAAAATACTGAGGACGAAGTGGCTTTTAAGCTGTTAAATGCAATTCCTGAGGATGTTAAGGTTGAGTATAATGAGGATGAAGAGGAGGAGCAAATATTAGCCACGATTTCATCTGGAATAACTAAGAGGCAAGATATAGACAGAGTGCCGTATATTGGAAGGGCATTTTCTTTAAATAAAATTTTAAGTAACTTAGAAGGTTATGGAATGGTAAAAGCCAATAATGAAGTAAGATTAACTGATTATGGTAGAGCAGTGGCTGTTTCATTTTTATATCCAAAGGTTGCTGAAAAGATTAGGGAGGGAGTTATTAAAAATGAAGATTTGATTAAATTAATTAGAGAGATTATGCCCTTTGAAAACGTCTATTTATCAAACAATTTAAAAATAAAGCTTTCAAAAATTTTGAATATAAATGTCCCTTCAAGGTTTTTTGATGCTTTGGAGGTTATTAGAGAGGGGATGGAAAAAATTAGGGATAAGAAGTTAAAAGAGGATTTAACTTTAATTATTATGGAATTTGAGGGAGTTGAGCCAGAGGAAAAGATTTTAGAGATGATTATTAATTTAAGGATTTCAGGAAAGACCCCTGGGCAGATATCAAAAACACTGTATGAAGAGTTTAAAATTCAAACTTATGCTGGGGACATATACTATTATTTAGAGCAGTTGTTAAATCTTTTAGATGCTATTGAGAGGATAGCGAGGATATTTAATAAAAAATATGCTAAAAAAGTTAAAGAGTTAAAAGAAAAAATAGAAAATCCAAAATAAATATGGGTTATTTAATTAAACTATTATAATAATGGTGAATATGTGAAACCATGGAGACCTCAAAAAAGGTTATAGTTGTTGCGATTACTTCCATTATTTTAGTTTTAACTTATGCCTATTTAATAAGCATAGTTGAGGGGGTTGATTATTTCACAGCTTTATATTTCAGCATTGTTACCATAACAACTACTGGATATGGGGACTTTACTCCAAAAACATTTTTGGGAAAGGCATTAACAGTGTTTTATTTATGTTTTGGTGTAGGTATTGTGATGTATTTATTTAGTTTAATAGCTGAGTATATTGTTGAGGGGAGGTTTGAAGAATTTATGAGGTTGAAAAAGATGGAAAATAAAATTAAAAGTTTAAAAAAACATTATATTATTTGTGGATATGGAAGATTGGGGAAGGTAGTGGGAGAAAAGTTTATTCAAGAAGGAATTCCATTTATAGCCATAGATATTAATGAAGATGTTTTGAGAGAGGAGTATGAAAAATATCCTGAAAAATTTTTATACATTGTTGGAGATGCTAAAAAAGATGAGGTATTAAAAAAGGCGGGAATTGATAAAGCTAAGGGGCTTATAGCAACCCTCCCAACTGATGCAGATAACGTTTTTGTTACATTAACTGCAAGGGAATTAAATCCAAACATTTTAATCACTGCCAAGGCAGATGAGAAGGAAGCTATAAGAAAATTAAAAATAGCTGGGGCTAATAGGGTTGTCTCTCCATACTTAATTGGTGGGCTTAGGATGGCAGAGGTCTCAGTTAGACCGGGAATTTTGGATTTTTTAAGCACTTTCATTAAAATAGCTAAAAATGAATATGAGGAGGATGTTGAAATAAGGAAGTTTGTTATTGAAGAGAATTCAGAATTAGCATATAAATCCTTAAAAGATGCAAACATAAGGGGGAGGACGGGAGCTACTATATTGGGTATTAAAAGGGATAATAAATTTTGTATAAATCCTTGTCCTGAGTATATTTTAAAACCCGGTGATGTAATTTATGCATTTGGAACTGAGGAAAATTTAAAGTATTTGGAAAAGCTCGTTAAAAGCAAAAAGAAGAAGTTATAATCCCATCTTTTTTATTCCCAATTTAACTGTATTCTTTTTTAAGTTTTGGTTAATTCCAATGTAATCTAAAACTTTGTTCTCAAAGTTCATATAAGCGGCGACATTTAATAATATTACTCTCTTTAATAAATCGTCTAAAATATCAACTATCTCCTGAGCGTTATTTCCTAACTCTTTTTCTAATTTACTTTTTAATCTATCTTCAATTTTAATAATTATTGCTGTTAAATATTCTGGTAGGAAATCTTTTTCAACGTATTTTATTCCTCTCTTTACTATCTCTCTATAAAACTTGTCTAAGTCCTCCTCGCTGGATATTTCGAATAATCCTTTTATCCAATTTTTGAAATCTTCTTCAAGTTCTTTTCTTTTGCTTTCATCAAACAATACTTTTGTTTTTTCGTATGTGAAGATATCGTTAAAGACCTCTTCAACAACTTCGTCTATTGTCTTACTAATTAGGTCTTTATACTTTGTTAATTTAGTGAAATCTTTTTCTTTGGACGCAAGATGGTGCATATTATCCATAATTTCGTTATATATTCCATCAAATGATACATTCATACTTATCCCTCCGTTTTTTTGTTTTAGTTTTTATATTTTTAATTTAAAATTACAATTGATTTACTAATTATTTTATATTTATCCATATTTACAAGATTTAATTTCTATTGTATATACTTTTATGAATATTTATATTTTTGATATTTTTAAATAATAAAAGCTTAATTATGGAAAATTTGAGGATAAATAATAGATTATTTTTTCAATCCATATCATTAACCAATATACTACCTACTAATAAAAATATGATTTAGAAGTAGTATAAATAATTATTGGTTATTGGTAGAAGTGTATATATGCCTCTACCAATTTAATTCCTGCATCAGTTAATCCTTTTTTACCTATGAATCCAACATTCTTTAATATAACCAAGTTCTTTTTAATCTCATCTGGTGTTAATGGCAAATACTTAGCCAACAGTACAATTTCATTCTCTTTGTGTTCTTTACCTTCACTCTTCTCTTTCCAAACCTTATCAAACTCTTTTTTATGCTCATAAATTGTTTTTAATATGTTGAATGTTGTTGGAGTTACAGCAAACTTCGTGGCTAATAGTTCTTGAATCTTTGCCATTTCTATGGCTGTTTTAACATCTTCCCCTAACTCTGTTAATTTAATCATCTTGTTTTGCAACTCTTTAATAAATCCTTTTGATTCTGCCTCACCCAAAGCTTTAATAATCTCTTTCTCCTCTCCACCAACATGTTTTTGGATTAAATCAACCAACTCATCCCTGTGTATGTATCTCTTCCTTGGAATTTTAATTAATGCAGATATATCATATTTTGTTAAGTATGGCTTTCTTTTAATTGTTCTTGATAATTTTATTAAATATTTCCCTTTCTCTGTTATTCCTCTTTTTACTGTCTCTTCCTCTTTACCTTTAACAACCCACTCGGCTATTGGAACATCTCCACTCTCTGGGTAGGTTATGGCTTTCATTCCATCTGTTGAGACCTCCCCTAAATCTTTAACCTTCTCCCCAAACTCTGTCATCCAGTAGGTATCTTTATTTTTAACAACCTCCCTCTTTATTAACTCTTTTGATTCTAATGTGTGTAGTATAGCTCCCAAATCATCAATGTTTGTTCTCTTTTTAATCTCATCGTAGGTTGGCAATATCTCAGGGTTTGTCTCATACTTTTCTTTTATTTCTTCAATTGCTTTTAAAACCTTAATTTCATCATCTAAAACATAGATTGGGAGAGTTTTCTCTTCAACTTTACCCATCTCTTTATAGGTATCTATCATTGCATGTCCTAATTCAGTAACTTCTCCATCAGCATAGAAACCGCTTTCCGTCATCTCTTCTGTTGTCTCCCCTCTCCCTAAAATCTCAAAGTCCTCTTTCCTTAATATCAATGCCCTATTTAAGTTTGGAACTAATGAAGCTACTTTTAAAGCATAGTTTAATGCCTTTGTTGTGGCAAATGCCTTACCTTCTGTTT
The DNA here is from genome assembly GCA_027068365.1 of Methanocaldococcus sp. GTDB lineage: Archaea > AGJL01 > Methanococci > Methanococcales > Methanocaldococcaceae > Methanocaldococcus. The sequence goes on along the minus strand of JAMOTQ010000095.1, from coordinate 7,095 downwards.
TTGGTGAAATTAAAAGCAATCTCATAGCTTGGAGAGCATTGATTATATTATCTCCATATTTTTTAGTGTTTTTGTAAGTTATTAGCTCATCATAAAGCCCAATCTTTGGCATATCTTTTATAAATGCTAATATTTGTGGAGTTAAATAAACTACTGGATGTGTTTCTCTATATATCTTTAAAATTTCTTTTCCAATCTCTGTTAATCCACTCTCATCTGCTAAGAATCTCTCTTTTAATAAATTCATCCATTCTTCTGGAATACTTCCCGTCTCTTCCAACAATTCCATAATCTTTATAATTTCAGAATCAACAAATACATCTGGAATTTTTTCTAAATCAATTTTATCAACAACTTCCATTAACCTTTTTCCTGCCTCAGTAAATATTATCTTTCCATCTTTCAACTCAGCAAAGCCCAATATAAATAACTCCAAAGCTCTTGTTTTAAATTCTTCTGGCAATGCTTTTTCTATTTCACTCTGCATTTCTGTCTCTTTCATCTTTTTTAATATCTCTAAATGTCTCTTTTTTAAAAACACAGTATCACCTCATTTTTAGTTTTGTAATTTTTGTGAGTTGTTATATTGTTATCTTATTTTATATAGGTTATATTTAAAAATTTAGAGTTTGTTGAGTTCTTCAATAAACGCCTTGCTGAATTCTTTTATTGCTCTAAATCTCCAAATCCACAATATTACCATAAAAACTGTTGCTCCAAAGAATGTAGCCCATACGAGCATGCTAAGATTTGGAACTAAATACAGTGTTAAAGTTACCAAGAATAAAATCATATATCCTACATCAAGCACGTACCTCTGCTTTTCCAACTCAAAGAGAAATATTGAAGTTAGTGTAAATGTTGTTATCTTCTCTAAGGTATTTGTTAAATGGCTTTTATTCATTATTTTATTTTCAAGTTCTTTTACATCTTCTCCTTTTTCATAAGCTTTACTAATCTTCCTTATTATCTCATATCCCATAAGAATATGTCCTCCAATTCCTAAAAATACTAAAAAACCCATTGCTGAGAGAATTCCAAGTATTATTCCTGCATCCATTACTACCCCTCTAATATTTTTGTTCTAATATTGCAGATTTATATTCATTTTTTATTAATTAAAGTTCTCACTTTTCTATGTTTTTGAAGTTCTATATAAACTTTTCTATAATTATTTAATTTAAATATTCTACGGATTTTATAAATATAAAAATTAAAAATAAAATAAAAAGCCATAATTATCTAAACTAAAACAGCACCCGCCACTCTGCGAACCTTCTTAGGAGCAGGTGGCGAAAAAAGACCCAAAGGCCTCCAATAATAAAAACAACAAAAGGTGGAGAATATGAGTTTTAAGATAGTCCACACAATCTGCCCATACTGTGGGACAGGTTGTGGCATTAACTTAGTTGTCAAAGATGATAAAGTTGTTGGAACCTACCCACTAAAAAGACATCCTATAAACGAGGGAAAGGTTTGTATTAAAGGAAACTACTGTTATGAATTTATCCATAGGGAAGATAGATTAAAAAAGCCATTAATTAAAAAAAATGGGCAGTTTGTTGAAACAACATGGGACAAAGCATTGAGTTTAATTGCAGAAAAATTAAAAGAACACAACCCAGAGGAAATTGGTTTTTTCTCATCTGCAAGATGCACAAATGAAGACAACTACATATTACAAAAATTTGCAAGAGTAATTTTAAAGACCAATAACATTGACCACTGTGCAAGGTTATGACATTCCGCAACTGTTACAGGTTTAAGGGAGGCCTTTGGGTCCGGTGCCATGACGAATTCAATTGAAGATATTGAAGATGCTGATTGTATATTGATAATTGGCTCCAACACATTTGAACAACATCCATTAATTGCAAGGAGAGTAGTTAAAGCCAAAGACAAAGGGGCTAAAATTATTGTTATAGACCCAAGAAAAACAATGACTGCAAAACAAGCTGATTTATATCTACAAATAGTTCCAGGGACTAATGTAGCTTTAATAAATGCAATGATGCATGTAATTATAAAAGAGGGGTTAATAGATGAAGAATTTATAAAAAATAGGACAAAGGGGTTTGAAGAACTAAAAAAAGTTGTAGAAAAATACACTCCTGAATATGCCTCAAAGATTTGCAAAGTTGATAAAGATTTAATTGTGGAAGCGGCAAGAGTGTATGGAAGTGCTAAAAGGGCATCTATATTATATTGTATGGGAGTTACTCAATTCACGCATGGTGTAGATAACGTTAAATCATGCTGTAATTTAGCATTAATTACTGGGAATATTGGAAAAAGAGGGACAGGGGTTAATCCATTGAGGGGGCAGAATAATGTTCAGGGAGCTTGTGATATGGGAGCTTTGCCAGATGTATTCCCTGGATATCAAAAGGTAAATGTTGCTTATGAGAAATTTGAAGAGATTTGGGGAGTTGAGTTAAATCATGAAATGGGATTAACAATTCCAGAGATGATAAAAAAAGCTGGAAAGGAAATAAAATTCCTTTATATAATGGGAGAAAATCCAATGGTTTCAGACCCAGACATTAAACATGTTGAAAAAGCTTTAAAATCATTGGATTTTTTAGTAGTTCAGGATATATTTTTAACTGAAACAGCAGAACTTGCTGATATTGTTCTCCCAGCGGCGTGTTGGGCAGAAAAAGAAGGGACTTTTACAAACACTGAAAGGAGAGTTCAATTAATAAGGAAGGCAGTAAATCCTCCGGGAGAGGCATTGGAGGATTGGGTAATAATTAAAAAACTTGCAGAAAAATTGGATTATGGAGATAAATTCAACTATAAATCTCCAAAAGACATATTTGAAGAAATTAGAAAGGTGACTCCACAATATGCAGGGATTACCTATGAAAGATTAGGCGTTGATGGAATACACTGGCCATGTCCAAATGAAACCCATCCAGGAACTCCAATATTGCACGTTGAGAAATTCTTAACTCAGGATGATTTGGGAAGGATATTTCCAATTGAATATAAAAATCCTGCGGAGTTGCCAGATGATGAATATCCGTTCATCTTAACAACTGGAAGGATAATATTCCATTATCACACTGGAACAATGACGAGAAGGAGCAAACATATGATAAATGAGATAAACGATGGATTTGTTGAAATTAATCCAAAAGATGCCAAAAAATTGGGCATTAAAAATAATGATTTGGTTAAAGTAAGTTCAAGAAGGGGAGGGGTTGCCGTAAAAGCAAAAATTACTGAAAATATTAAAGAGGGAGTTGTATTTATGCCGTTCCACTTTGCAGAAACTGCGGCAAATCTATTAACAAACCCAGCAATTGACCCATACTGTAAGATTCCAGAGTTTAAAGTGTGTGCCGTAAAAATTGAAAAATTGTAAAATTTTTTATTATTTTTTATATTTTTGAGGTGATATTATGAAATATCTCCTGGTAAAATCAACTGACAGTGAGATTTTAAAAAGAGCGGAATGTGGAGGGGCAGTAACCTCTTTATTTAAATATCTTTTAGATAAAAAGCTTGTTGATGGCGTCTTAGCTTTAAAAAAGGGTGAAGATGTTTATGATGGTATTCCAGTATTTATAACAAGTTCTGATGAATTACCAGAAGTTTCTGGTTCTTTGCACTGTGCTACGATAAACTTTGGAAAGATAATTGGTAAATACTTTGCAGATAAAAAGATTGCAGTCCCTACAAAACCATGTGATGCAATGGCTATAAAAGAATTGGCAAAGTTGAAGCAGGTGAATTTAGATAACATTTACATGATTGGTTTAAACTGTGGAGGGACTGTTAGTCCAATAACTGCCATGAAAATGATTAAATTGTTTTATGAGGTTAATCCAAAGGATGTTATTAAGGAGGAGATTGATAAGGGTAAGTTTATAATATTTTTAAAGGATGGGACTGAAAAAGCTATAAAAATAGATGAGTTAGAAGAGAGAGGTTTTGGTAGAAGGAAAAATTGCCAAAGATGTGAGGTAATGATTCCAAGGATGGCTGACATTGCCTGTGGAAACTGGGGAGCTGAGAAGGGATGGACTTTTGTTGAAGTTTGCTCAGAGAAAGGAAGGAAATTAATAGAAGATGCTGAAAAAGAGGGTTATATTAAAATTAAAGAACCTTCAAAAAAGGCAATTGAAATTAGGGAAAAAATTGAGAATGTTATGATAAAGATGGCTAAAAAATTCCAAAAAAAGCATTTAGAAGAGGAGTATCCAAGTTTAGAAGAATGGCAGAAGTATTGGAATAGATGTATAAAGTGTTATGGTTGCAGAGATAACTGCCCTCTATGTTTCTGTGTTGAATGCAAATTAGAAAAGGACTACATGGAAAAAGGAAAAATACCACCAAATCCAATAATGTTCCAAGGTATTAGATTGAGCCACGTTTCTCCAAGTTGTATAAATTGTGGGCAGTGTGAAGATGCCTGCCCAATGGATATACCCTTATCTTATATCTTCCATAGAATGCAATTGAGGTTTAGAGATACCTTTGGCTACATTCCAGGAGTTGATGATTCCCTTCCTCCTTTAATCAGTGAGTTAGATAAATAAAAGTGAATTTTTTAATTTTTCTCATTTTTTATGTTATTTTTATCTTGGCTATCTTTTATTTTTTACTTTTTTACTCCTTTTTTTTGTTATAATTTTTATACTACCAAAACTTATATGATGTTAAAAATAGTTGGGTGGTACTGTGGAAGAGATTATTAATAAAATTACAAAATTCATTAAAGAAAAGGTTAAAGAGGCAAAAGCTAACGGAGTTGTTATTGGATTGAGTGGAGGGATTGATTCATCTGTCACGGCTTATCTATGTGTTAAAGCACTTGGAAAAGATAAAGTTCTTGGTATAATAATGCCAGAAAAAAATACAAATCCAAAAGATGTTGAGCATGCAAAGATTGTTGCCGAGAATTTGGGGATAAAATATATTATCTCAGATATAACAGATATTTTAAAGGCATTTGGAGCAGGGGGTTATGTTCCAACAAGAGAGTTTGATAAAATAGCAGATGGTAATTTAAAGGCAAGGATTAGAATGTGCATCCTCTATTACTTTGCAAATAAATACAACTTGTTAGTTGCTGGAACTTCAAACAAATCAGAGATTTATGTTGGTTATGGGACAAAATATGGAGACACTGCGTGTGATATTAGACCAATAGGTAATTTGTTTAAAACAGAAGTTAGAGAGCTTGCTAAATACTTAGGAGTTCCAAAGGAGATTATTGAAAAACCACCATCAGCAGGGCTTTGGGAGGGGCAAACAGATGAGGAAGAGCTTGGCGTTAAATATGAAACTTTGGATAAAATATTGAAATTGTATGAAGAGGGCAAATCAGCAGAGGATATTTCTAAGGAGTTGGGCATATCATTAGAGGTTGTTAATCACGTATTTAATTTAATTAAAAAGAGTGAGCACAAGAGAACTCTTCCCCCAACACCAGAGATTTAAGAATTAAAAAAATTAAAAATTATTTAAAAATTAATTTAACAAAATCTAAAAATTGGGATACAATAATGTTAGCAAACCATAATTATTTAAATATAACTTCAACCAATATTTAGAAAACCCAAAAAACATCTTTTTTATATCTCTTTATGGAGGGTTGTTTATGTGTGGAATTATCGGTTTTATGAGTAGAAAAAAAAGAATGATAAAAGGGGATAAGATAGCAATAGCATTGGATAGCTTAAAAGAGAGAGGTAATGGGAAAGGTTCTGGTTATGTGGGTTATGGAATATATCCAACAAAATACAAAGATTGCTACGCTTTTCACATTTTGATTGACAACACCCCAAAATTTGAAAAGATAAAGGTAGAAGTTGAGAATGTTTTAGAGCAGTATGGAACAATAGTTAAAGATGAGGAAATACCAACAGAGGATGGAATTATAGAAAAAATCCACATTCCTTGGAGATACTTCTATGAAGTTGATGAAAAATACGCTGATAGAGAGGAAGATGTCGTTGTAGATATAGTTATGGAAATAAACGATAAAATAGATGGAGCTTTCGTTATATCAAGTGGTAAGGATTTGGGTGTCTTTAAGGCAGTTGGATGGCCAGATGAAGTTGCTAAATTTTATAGGATAGATAAATATGGGGGCTATATGTGGTTAGCTCATGCAAGATATCCAACAAACACAAAGGCATGGTGGGGAGGAGCACACCCATTCAACCTGTTAAATTGGAGTGTAGTTCATAACGGGGAGATAACAAGCTATGGAACAAATAGGAGATTTGTTGAGATGTTTGGTTACAAGTGTAGATTATTGACAGATACTGAGGTAGTTGCCTACATCTTAGATTTGTTAATGAGAAAACATAAAATCCCAGTTGAATATGCATTATCTGCCTTAGCACCAAGATTTTGGGATGAAATTGATAAAATGCCAGAAGAAGAGAGGGAGTTACATACTGCAATAAGATTGGCTTATGGAGGAGCTATGCTAAATGGACCTTTTGCCATAGCAGTTGGAACTCCACACGGTTTAATCTTTATGAATGGGGATATTGAAAATGACACAACCATGTTTGGTTTAACAGATAGAATTAAGTTAAGACCATTAATTGCCGCTGAGAAGGATGATATGATATTTATTTCAAGTGAAGAATCTGCTATAAGGAAAATCTGCCCCGACTTAGATAGAGTTTGGATGCCTGACGCTGGAATGCCAGTTATAGCAAGACCATGGAAATAAACAAAATTTAGACAAAAAAATAATAAAAAATAAAAATAAAAACATGAGGAAGTGAAAACATGATTCCTTCATATGTTCCTCCAAAGTATAAGGTTGAGGTTGACCCAAACAAATGTATGCTATGTGAAAGATGCACAGTAGAGTGTTCATGGGGAGTTCATAGGAGAGAAGGAGATAGAATAATAAGCTATTCCAATAGATGCGGAGCTTGTCATAGATGCGTTGTAATGTGTCCAAGAGATGCAATAACAATTAAAGAAAACGCAATTTCTTGGAGGTCTCACCCATTATGGGATATAGATGCAAGGGCAGATATCTACAACCAAGCAAAAACCGGTTGTATTTTATTAAGTGGGATGGGTAACGCCAAAGAACATCCAATCTATTTTGATAAA
>JAMOTQ010000094.1 GCA_027068365.1 Methanocaldococcus sp. | reverse complement strand
TAAGAGATTAGACCCAGAGGTTGGAGCGAGAAGAGTAGCTAACCTAATAAAAGCATGGACGCATGAGATTAAAGAACTCTTAGGTGCAAATGGAATTAATTCAATTGAAAGTTTGAGAGGTAATAGGGATAGGTTGAGAGGAGTTGGCTTAAATGAGAAAGAGTTAGAAATTTTAGGAATAAAAGCCGCAGGAGAATAATTTTAATCTAAATTTGATAAATTATGTTTTCCATTTTTGTGTTCTAAAAGTTCTTAATTTTTGAAAAGGTGAAAGGCATGGAAGAGGTTGTTATAGATGCAAAGGATATGCATTATAGGGAGTTGAATGAAAAAATACATCAAATTTTAAGAGAAAATCCAGATGTCAAAAAAATTATATTAAAAAATGTTTTGGGGCAGAGATTTATTGGAAATGGACTGCAAAAAAAAGATTTGACTATTGAAATTTATGGAATTCCTGGTGGAGATTTGGGCATGTTTATGAGCGGTCCTACAATAATAGTTTATGGAAATGCCGAATTCGCCCCTGGAAACACTATGGATGATGGAACAATAGTTATTCATGGAAGTAGCGGAGATGTAACAGCCCACTCAATGAGAGGAGGAAAGATTTTTGTTAGGGGAGATGTTGGTTATAGAAGTGGCATTCACATGAAGGCATATAAAGATAAAGTCCCAGTCCTTGTTGTAGGAGGGAGAGCCAAGGATTTCTTAGGAGAGTATATGGCAGGAGGAAATATTATTGTCTTAAATATTGATGAGAAGGGAAATGACTTAGGAAAGGTTAAGGGTAGAATGATAGGGACTGGAATCCATGGAGGGGCTATCTACATTAGAGGGGAGATAGATAAAGACCAATTAGGTGTTGCCGCAGATATAAAAGAATTTACTGAGGAAGATTTGGAAAAAATAAAACCATACATTGAAGAATTTTGTAAGTGGTTTAATCTCTCAGAAGATGTTAAAAATAAACTTTTAAATTCAAAATGGACAAAGATTGCTCCAATATCTAAGAGACCATTTGGAAAACTCTACACTCCTGACTTAATGTGAAACTTTTCAAAAAAGTTTCATCAAACGGGATGCATTGCCCCGCTTTGCTCGGCAGTGCCTCTTAGATTATGGTGGGACTGAACGTAGTGAGCCCTGCTTTGGGTAGGAAGCAATATGCTCCTGACTTAATATAATAATTTAATAAAATTCTTCAATTTTAAAACTATTTGGAAGAAACACTAAAATTAGGTGGGATTAATGAAATCTTACAAAAATCTAAAAGAAGAGGTTTGGGATACTAACAGATGCAGTGGTTGTGGAGCTTGTGTAGCTGTTTGTCCAGCAAACAACTTATATTTTAGAGAGGAAAGTCCAGTAAAGTTTGAATGTGACGAATGTTCCTGTATGATAGTCCCAGCAGATATTGTTGAGCATCCAATCTCGGCAGAGTTTTGTAAGACAGTAGTTTATGATGTCCCTTGTGGAGCTTGTTACGATGCCTGCCCAAGAATAAAAAAGTCATCAATTCCAAAACCAAAGGGATTGGGGAGTATATTAAAAGCTGTAAAGGCAAAAGCAAAAATAGAAATAAAGAACGCTCAAAATGGAGGAGTTGTAACGTCTATATTGGCGAATGCATTTGATGAAGGTTTAATAGATGGAGCCATTGTAATGGTTGATGACAAATGGACATTAGAGCCAGAGTCATATTTGGCGTTATCAAAAGATGATGTTATAAAATCAGCTGGAAGTAAATATTTATGGAAAGGTCCAATATTAAAGGCATTAAAAACAGCAGTTATGGAAAAGAAACTTAAAAAATTGGCTGTTGTAGGAACTCCATGCGTTATAAATGCCATAACTCAAATACTATCGTCAGATAACGACTTATTAAAGCCATTCAGAGAGGCAATAAGGTTAAAAATTGCATTATTCTGCTTTGAAACCTATGATTATAGCAAGATGATTAAAAAGCTTAAAACAGATGGAATAGAACCATGGGAAATTAAAAAAATGGATATTAAAGAAGGAAAGTTGAGAATTACATTGGTTGATGGAAATGTTGTTGATTATAAGCTTAAAGATGTTGAATTTGCTATGAGAGAGGGTTGTAAAGTTTGCGGTGATTTCACTGGCTTAACGTCAGATATTTCAGTTGGTAATGTAGGGAGTGAGGAGGGTTATTCAACTGTCTTAATAAGAAATAAATGGGGAGAAGGGTTCTTTAAGAGGGCTGTTTATAACAACTACATAGATTATGATGAGAATGTTGATTTAGATGCAGTTAAAAAACTTGCTGAATTGAAGAAAAAGAGAGTTAAAAAGAACTAAATTATAACTTTTTCAATAAACTCTTTTAAAACATAATAATTTAAAATTTCTCCTAAATTGCTATGATAAGCTTCTTTATAGGTCTTTGGTAGTGGCTTGTTTAAAATATCAGCATAAATCTCATTTAACTTACTTAACCATTCCTCTTTTTTGATGCTATTTTTTAAATTGTCTGCAATATCTACAATTAGATTAATCTTATTTTTCTCAATTTCATCAAATTCATATAAATTAAAATATTCCTTAAATAGGTTAGTATAATGGAGACACTTTTTATAATCTCCTTTTAGTAAATGGGCAATAGCTAATAAATCACTTATTGACTTATCAAATCTTTTAATAATTTTATTAACAACTTCACCTAACATTTGGTAGTTTTTAATCTTATATTTAAATTCTTCATAAATCTCTAAAAACCTCTCCCAATTCCCAGCCCATATAAAAAACATCATCATAAATTCAAAGAAATCTAAATTAAAATTATATGCTCTATCTTCAAATAAATTTTTTAAAGAAGGGTCTTTTTTTTAATATTTCTTTTCTTTCTTCATCATCAAATAAATCTGTTAAAATACTCTTTAAAATATCTTCTGGCTTGGCATCTTTAACAACATCGTTATAAATCCACTCCCCTCCAATATTTAAAAAGTTTTTAGCAATATCTTCCCTTTTAATCTTTGCAAATATTGAGGCAATAGTTAATAACTCTCCACTTAAATTATAATAATCCTCATCTGCTAAAATCCCTTCAACAAACCAGATAAATTTTTTAATCCCTTCTTCAATGTTGTCATTCAAAATTTCTTTATATGCCACCTCTCTAAGCTCATAATAATCATATCTTGGAACATTTTCTTTAAAAATTTTATTAGCTAAAATAAAATACTCCATTGCTTTATTATAGTCCTTTTTATTATAAAATTCACATCCTTTAAGCCAGTATTTATATAAAGAGTTTAACCAGTTATCGTCCATAATTTCCCCAATTAAGCTCTAAATATTATAAAAATAATTTCTATTCCATATATATTGTCTTATCCCTAAGCCCTGCCATTAAAAAAGCCCTCTTCCTTCTCATACAGCTTTCACACTTCCCACAGTGTAAAAAGTCCTCTCCATTATCTTTATAGCATGAATAACTATACTTCAAAACCTCAACACCAAGTTTTTTCTCTAACTCAGCCCCTAATTTAACAATCTCCTCCTTTGTTTTGTCATATAAAGGAGCTTCTACTTCAACTTTATTTAGTGTTCCATACTCTAAAACCTTATTAAATGCCTCAACAAACTCTATTGTATTATCTGGGAAAGTTATCCCCTCCTCTTTATTTATCCCAATGAATATTTTCTCAGCATCTAATGCCTCAGCAAAGCCACTTGCTATACTTAACATTATCAAATTTCTTGCAGGAACCCAAACTGATTTCATTGTTTCATAGGTCTTCTTAGTATCTAACTCTTCCATTTTTAGTTTTGGAATTTCCTTTTCAGTTATTAAAGAACTCTTCCCAAACTGTTTAACAAATGGCAAATCAACAACAATGTGTTTAATCCCTAAAATCTCACAAATCTTCTTTGCTGAATTAACCTCTCTTTTAACTGCTTTTTGCCCATAGTTAAAAGTTATTGCAGTAATCTTATAACCCAAATCTTTTGCTATCAATGTAGCAACTGTGGAATCTAATCCCCCACTTAAAATAGTTACTGCCTTCATAATCTCATTCCTTTTATATTTGATAATTGGAATTTTTAATTTTATTTTAATAAAAAAGAAATTAATTATTCAAAATTATTTCATTAATATATCATTAATATATTAAGTATTTGTTTAATTCCCAATCAGTAACTGCCACTCTGAAAGCATCACACTCAGCCCTCTTAATCTCCATAAAGTTCTCATAGATATGCTTACCTAATGCTTTTTGCAAGACCTCATCATTTTCCAACTCATCCAATGCCGCTGATAAACTTCCAGGAACTGATTCAATTCCTAACTGTCTTTTCTCTTCTTCTGACATCTTATAGATGTTTTTCTCAACTGGGTCTGGGGCTATCATTTTGTTTTTAATACCATCCAATCCTGCCGCTAACATGCAAGCAAATGCCAAGTATGGGTTACATGATGGGTCAGGGGCTCTAAACTCTACCCTTGTCGCTTTACCTCTCGCGGCGGGAACTCTAATGATAGCACTTCTGTTTTGATTAGCCCATGCAATATTTACAGGAGCTTCATATCCAGGAACTAATCTCTTGTATGAGTTAATTGTTGGGTTTGTTATAGCAACCAATGCCTTGGCGTGATGCAAAAGCCCTGCAATGTAGTTTAAACATATCTCACTCAATCCATTGTATGCCCCGTTTGGGTCATAAAATGATGGTTCTCCATTCAACCAAACACTCTGATGGCAGTGCATTCCATTTCCATTAATTCCAAAGAATGGCTTTGGCATAAATGTAGCCATTAAACCGTGTTTCTTGGCAATGTTTTTAATTGTCATCTTAAATGTAACAACGCTATCAGCTGTTTTTAGGGCATCGTCAAATTTGAAATCAACTTCATGCTGTCCGGGAGCAACTTCATGGTGTGATGCCTCTACGTGGAAGCCAAGATTTTCCAAAGCTAAGACAATATCTCTCCTAATGTCAGGAGCTTCATCTAATGGCTCAACGTCAAAATAACCCCCTTTATCAGCAGGAACCCATTTGTGTGGATTGTGAGGGTCTCTTTTTAATAAGAAAAACTCTGGTTCCGGACCTACGAAAAACTCCCCATTCATTTCTTTCTTTAACTCTTCTAATATTGCTTTTAATCTACTTCTTGGGTCTCCGTCAAATGGTTTTTTTTCACTCCTGTAAATGTCACAAATAACCCTTGCTACACTTTTCTGTTCTGGTCTCCATGGTAAGACAGATAAGGTTGATAAATCTGGCTTTAATAACATGTCTGAGTTTTCAATTCCTACAAATCCGGTGATTGATGAGCCGTCAAACCAAACCCCTTTTTCAAAGATGTCTCTTAACTCATCGATTCCCTTTTCCCCACTTTTAATTGGGTATGCAACGTTCTTTGGGAATCCTAAAATATCAACGAATTGAAATCTTATAAACTTAACGTTATTCTTTTTTACATATTCTATTGCTTGCTCAATATTCATCTTTATCCCTCCAAGATTATGAGCACATGGAAGTAAGTTTCCTACTTCCAGGTATATATAATTTACGGTATAATCAAAAATTTGTATATAAGCATATAACTAAAAATAAATTGACAAAATTCAAATTATTCAATAAATTATTTGGTGAGGCAAATAATATTTAAGGTATGTGACATGATAACTACAAAAAGCTAAGTTATTTAATTCTGTTTATTACAATTCTATACTTTTTGTGGTGAGAAAATGATTCTTAGACATAGAAGACCAAATACATATGGATTAATAAATAAAGAGGGAGATAAGAAAGAGGCAAGTATGATAATCAATGAGTTGTTAAATAGGGATTACAAAATAACTTTTCTCCCTTCTGGAAGTTCAGCCGTGTTTTTAGCAATGTGGATAGCAAAAATTTATAGTGATGAGATTTTGGTCCCAGATATGGGAGGTTGGCAGGGATTTTTAAAATTTCCTAAATTATTAAATCTAAAAACTAAAATGGCAGAGACAAATTTAGGAATTATCGATATTGAAAAATTAGACAGACATTTAAAAAAGAACTCATCACTTATTTTAACATCTTTGGCTGGATATTTAGCTCCACAACCATTAAAAGAAATAAAAAAATTGTGTGAAGAGAAAGAGGTTTTATTTATTGAAGATATTTCTGGGAAAATTGGAGGAGATTGTGGGTATGGAGATATTATTGTTTGTTCCACTGGAAGTCCCAAAATATTAAACTGTGAATATGGTGGTTTTTTAGGAATTAGCAGAGAACTTGAAGAAAAATTAGGTAATGTATTAAATGACATTAAAATTCTGTCTAAAACATACAAAACAATAAATTATTTTGGTCTATTAAAAGAGGAGCTGTTAAATGCTAAAAAAACATATAAGAGATATGTAGAAGCATCTAAGATAATTAAAAATGAAATTGAAAACGCCTATTTTAAAGAATTTGAAGGGATATCGGTATTCATTGAATGTGATAATCCAAAAGAGATTTCAAAAAAAATTAACAGTATAATAAGATTAGATAATAAAAAATCAATAACAACAATTTGCCCAAACTATGACAGGATTTTAAAAAATGGAATTGTATTCGAAACAAAAAAAATTGATGTTTCAGAAATAAACAAGGAAGTAATCAATGAAATCATTATAGCATTGAAATCTGCATTATGACAACATTGCTTTTATTTTATCTACTGCTCTTTTCATTGTTATTCTGATTAATCCTAAATTGACTTTTGATTCGGTTAGGATTGCTAAGATTCCCTCTCCTGCATCGACCATTAGGATTTTTCCATGCTCCCCTTCAATCATCGTCTGTTCTAAATTACCCATTCCAATCTCTGATGCTGTTCTCTCAGCAGCCCCAAAAGCAGCCGAAGCCATCGCACCAACTAACTCAGCATCAATATTCCCAGGCAATTGAGAGGCAATAACCAAACCATCCTTACCAACAACCATAGAACCCTTAATACCCTCAGTTTTATTCAACTCCAACAAAACCCTATCAATCATATTTTCACCCTTTATACTCTGGCTTA
>JAMOTQ010000093.1 GCA_027068365.1 Methanocaldococcus sp. | reverse complement strand
TAACCTTATCTTTTATAATATCGTGCTCCTTATATGGAATATCTAAAAATAAAGTTAAAAATAAAACTTCCTCACAGATTTCAACCATGTCAATTATTGCATTTTTGTTGTAATGTAGAGCAGCAATGGTATTATAACCCAAACCACTACACAAATCCAAAACTCTTGGATTTTTTAAGTTTTCAATTTTTGATGGCTTGGCAAACTTATAAATTGCTTCCTTTAAAGCTCCAACCTTTGAATGCATCATCTCCTCTTCATCCTCTGCCTTCAAAGTGTAAGTCCCATCCTCTGTCTCAACTAAAACATTTTTTTCAATTAACTCATTAATTAATCTCTCTTTAATTTCTTCCTCATTTTTTCCATTGTAAATTTTCATATACTTTCTAATAATCTCCAATGCCTTTTTATTTGGAAGCATGTTATCCCAAAAATTATTTCTTTACCTTAAATTCCAATACAATCCCTTCTCCCAATCTATAAAAGTTTTTTAGCTCTAACTTAACACACTCATCTGCTGTCTTAAAGCCCTCTCCATCTACATATGTGGGAGCTTCTTTCCCACCAAATATTTTTGGAGCTATATAGACAGAAACCTCATCTACTAATCCCTCTTTAAACATTCCCCAGTTTAAAGTCCCTCCTCCCTCCAATAAAATGCTTTTTATCCCCTTATTATATAAAATCTCCATCAATTTTTTTAAATCTACCTTTTCTCTACCACATTTAACCACTTCAACTCCCATATCTTCTAATATTTTTATTTTTTTCTCTTTCTCCTCATCCATATCTTCTGTTGTTGCTATAATTGTCTTAGCATCTTTATTTAAAACTCTCGCATTTAATGGAACTCTTAACTTACTATCAACAACTATTCTAACAGGATTTTTATCACTTTTAATTTTATGAACTGTTAATCTTGGGTCGTCCTTTAAAACAGTCCCAATACCAACCATGATTCCATCTACATTAGCCCTAATCTTATGAACCCTTATTAAGTCCTCTTCGCATGAAATTCTCGAATCGTTATTTACTGTGGCTAACTTTCCATCTAAGGTCATGCCTACATTTGAGATAACGTAGGGCTTTTTCTCCATTACTATCACCAATTTCAAATATTTATTTTGATAATTATCATAACAATAAATATTGCAGTATTTATATAACTTTGTCATATAATATTATTGACGAAAGATTATAATTATAACACTCAAAAAATACGACCCTCTAATATTAAATAATACATGATGATTTTTTAATAAAAATTAAGGTGTTAAGTATGTCAGAAAACTTTGGAAATGTTAAAAATATAGAAAATAGCGAAGAAAGCGATAAGATACCTCCATACTATAAAGAAGTTGCAAGGAGAATTAAATACGATGAATATGAAGAATTGGAAGAAACCATTTCAAAGATAATGAAATCTCATCCTGACAATCCAATACCATACTTGCTAAAGGGGATGTTATACATCATAAATGGAAAGTTTGAAAATGCAATAAACATTCTCAACGAAGGATTGAAATATTCTCCAAACAATTTATTTATAAGATTTATATTATCAAATGCTTATGAGCTTATGAATAAAGTTGATGATAGCTTAAGAGAATACGATGAGATTTTAAAAATCAATCCTAATTTTGTCCCCGCCCTACTTAGAAAAGGAGAATTGCTTAGGAGAGTTGGAAAATATGAAGAGGCATTAAAATATTACGATAGAGTTC
>JAMOTQ010000092.1 GCA_027068365.1 Methanocaldococcus sp. | reverse complement strand
TTGCCTCATCATTTGCAATGTTTGCCGCTGGAAGAGCATGGGAGATAATAAGGAACTTGGTGGCATATCCAAAGTTAAATGTTAAAATTGTTGCAACACACGCTGGAATTACCGTTGGAGAGGATGGAGCTTCCCATCAAATGTGTGAAGACATAGCCATAATGAGGGCAATCCCAAACATGGTTGTTATTGCCCCAACTGATTATTACCACACAAAAAATGTTATTAGGGTTATAGCTGATTATAAAGGCCCTGTTTATGTAAGAATGCCAAGGAGAGATACTGAGATAATTTATGAAAGTGAGGAGGAGGCAACTTTTGAGATTGGTAAAGGAAAGGTCTTAGTTGATGGGGATGATTTAACTATTATAGCAACTGGGGAAGAAGTGCCAGAGGCATTGAAAGCTGGAGAAATATTAAAAGAAAATGGAATATCAGCTGAGATTGTGGAGATGGCTACAATAAAACCAATAGATGAGAATATTATAAAAAAATCAAAGGATTTTATTGTTACAGTTGAAGACCATAATATTATAGGAGGTTTAGGTGGGGCAGTAGCTGAGATTATTGCCTCAAACGGCTTAAATAAAAAACTATTAAGAATAGGAATTAATGATGTATTTGGAAGAAGTGGAAAGGCAGATGAGCTCTTAAAATACTATGGTTTAGATGGGGAGAGTATAGCTAAGAAAATCATTGAGGAAATGAAAAAAGCATAAAAATAATAATTGACTTCCACTATTTTATAATCACTTTTATAAAAAAATGTAATTTTAAATTAACAAAATTAAGAAATATATAGAGCAACTATAAAGTTATAGCTCATAAATTTATAATTCATAATAATTTGTAAATCAACATGTGGAGGGAAACTATGAAAAAAGGAACTGATTTGTTAAAGAAAGGATTTGCCAAAATGGTTAAGCATGGAGTTGTAATGGATGTTACCAATGTAGAGCAGGCACAAATTGCTGAGGAGGCTGGAGCAGTAGCAGTTATGGCTTTGGAGAGAGTCCCAGCTGATATAAGAGCGGCTGGTGGAGTTGCGAGAATGTCAGACCCAGCTTTAATTGAGGAAATAATGGATGCCGTCTCAATTCCAGTTATGGCTAAATGTAGAATTGGACATATAAAAGAGGCAGAGGTTTTGGAGGCAATTGGAGTGGATATGATTGATGAGAGTGAAGTTCTAACCCAAGCAGACCCATTCTTCCACATATATAAAAAGAAGTTTAAAGTTCCATTTGTTTGTGGAGCAAGAAACTTAGGAGAAGCAGTTAGGAGAATTTGGGAAGGAGCGGCTATGATAAGGACAAAAGGAGAAGCAGGAACTGGAAATATAGTTGAAGCAGTTAGGCACATGAGATTAATGAATGAGGCAATAGCTCAATTGCAGAGAATGAGTGAGGAAGAGGTTTATGGAGTTGCTAAATTCTACGCAAATAGATACGCTGAATTAGCTAAGACAGTTAGGGAGGGAATGGGACTGCCAGCAACTGTCTTAGAGAATGAACCAATTTATGAGGGCTTCACATTGGCTGAGATTATTGATGGGCTGTATAAAGTTTTATTAGACGTTAAAAAATTAGGAAGATTGCCAGTAGTTAATTTTGCAGCCGGTGGAGTTGCAACACCAGCAGACGCTGCTTTAATGATGCAACTTGGTTCTGATGGCGTCTTTGTTGGTTCAGGAATCTTTAAATCAGAAAATCCATTAGAGAGAGCGAGGGCAATTGTTGAGGCAACCTATAATTACGATAAGCCAGAAGTTGTTGCTGAGGTTAGTAAGAACTTAGGAGAGGCAATGAGAGGGATAGATATAACTCAAATAAGTGAAGCAGAAAAAATGCAATATAGAGGAGATTAAATTTTGTTATTGTAATGTAACTAAATAATACGATTATTTAAAAATAAATCAACTAAAATTTTTATTTTAAGCCAATTAAAGCTTTTACAATTTCATAAGCATAGGGATTTAGAATAATCACAGCTAATAATGTTACAATTATCAATATTTTTATTTGGTTGATATCTTCCCTAACTTCATAGATTTTATTATCAACGTATCTTAAAATTTCTTCTTTCATTGCTTTCATTTCTCCTCTAACTAACTCAATATCTTTTTTAGTTGCCAATTCATCTTTTAACTCTTCTTTTAACTCATTCTTAACTTCTATTTTTCCTTCTCTCATTAGTTCAATCATCACATCATAAAATTCTTTAGCTTCCTTTTCATCCTTAACCTTTTTAAGTATCAACTCATATAATTTAGCATAGGCAATAGCCATAATTCCCACCTTTTTGTATTCAATGTTTTTATTTTCTTCATTAAATAGTTTATGGAAATTTTATAAGGAATTTGGACTTTTATCTGCATAATTAAAGAGGTAGAGAGTATGAAAATCACAAGAATGCACGGAGCTGGAGGAAAGGTAATGCAAGATTTAATAAAAAATATCATCTTAAAAAATTTAGAACTAACATCAGTTAATGGAGGGATTGGCTTAGAGAGCTTAGATGATTCAGCAACAATTCCAATAGGAGATAAAGAGATTGTTTTTACAGTTGATGGGCACACAGTTAAACCGATATTCTTTCCAGGAGGGGATATTGGAAGATTGGCAGTTAGTGGAACTGTAAATGATTTGGCAGTAATGGGAGCTAAGCCATTGGCTCTGTCTTTATCTTTAATAATTCCAGAAGGTTTTAACTTGGAGGATTTGGAGAAGATAATTAAATCAATAAATGAAACATGTAAAGAGGCAGAAGTAGCAGTAATAACAGGAGATACAAAGGTATCTGACGGAGTTGATGATATTATCATCTCAACTGCTGGGATAGGAATTGTTGATAGAGGAAAGGCAATAAGGGATTGTAATGTTCAAGAGGGAGATGCAATAATTGTTTCTGGAAATATAGGAGAGCATGGATTGGCTATTTTATTATCAAGGGAGGGCTTTGATTTTGAAACAAACATAAAGTCAGATGTTGCTCCAATAAATAAGTTAATTGAGAGAGTTTTAGAGGAGGGCATTCAAGTAAATGCCATGAAAGACCCTACAAGGGGGGGCTTGGCAGATGCGTTAAATGAGATGGCTGAAAAGAGCAATATTGGTATTACTATCTTTGAGGACAAAATCCCAATAAGTGATGAAGTTCAATCTATCTGTGATATACTTGGCTTAGACCCTTTAACCATAGCAAATGAGGGCAAAGTAGTTATGGCAGTTAAAAAAGAAGATGCTGAGAGATGCTTGGAAATTTTGAGAGAACACCCATTAGGAAAAAATGCTGAAATCATTGGCTATGCTACAAAAGAACATAAAGGAGTTGTAATGGAAACAATCGTTGGGAGGAGAATAGTTGATATGCCGATTGGAGACCCGATACCAAGAGTTTGCTAACCATAGGAGGAGACCTCCTATTGATATACTCCCCCAAAAATTTTTGTTATTGTTTTTATTAAAGTGGTGCTGAAAGCCCACTCGGGTATCGCAATAGAGGGCTTTCTATACTTGGCGACCTAATACTGAGAGTTCGTTAAACTTTCTTAATATTCCTATCTCTAATTTTTGGTGAAATAATGAAAATCATTGGAAAAATTGGAAAAGGTAAAATAAAGGTAGATGAAAAGGCAAAGTTTTCAATACTTTTGGATAGCGTTGCTAAAAAGGCAGATATTGCTGAGGGAAAGAGAGCTGTTGAGGATATAATTAGGGTTATATATAGACATCAGCCAATATCAACAAAAAAGATTGCCCAAAAGACAAGGTTGCCTTTACCAATAGTTGCAAAAGTTAGGACTATCTTAGAAAGGGAAAGAATTTTAAAAAGAACTAAAAAAGGAGCTGAGCTGACAGATTTAGGTAAAGAGTTTGCTGAAAATTTTTTGAAATTGAAGTATAAAAAATCTCTTACATGTAAAACTTGTAATGGTAGAGGAATAGTTTTAGATGAGTTTTTTGAAGATATTTTAAATAAGGTTAGAGTTTGGGCTAAAAAAAGACCAGTGGCAGATACAACCATAGACCAATCTTTTGCAACACCAGAGACATCAACTTATAGGGCTGCTTTAATGTATGAGAGGGGGGATTTGGAGGGGAAGAGAATTTTATTTGTTGGGGATGATGACTTGACATCTTTACCAACTGCTTTAACAAACATGGCTGAGGAGATAGTAGTTGTAGATATAGATGAGAGGATTTTAAAACTTATAGAAAAGTTTTCTGAAAAAGAGGGAGTTGAAATTAAAACTATAAAGCATGATTTAAGAAATCCCTTGCCAGAAGATTTAAAGGAGAGGTTTGATGTTATTTCAACAGACCCGCCATATACTGTAAATGGTTTAAAGTTATTTTTGTCAAGAGGGATAGAAGGTTTAGGAAAAGAAGGGATTGCCTATTTGTCTTATTCTCACAAACCAATAGATGAGTGGCTATTAATTCAAAAAGCAATTACGGATATGGGTTTTGTTATTTCAGAGTTGATTCCAAACTTTAATTATTATGAGGGAAGTGAGATAATTGCAAACACTACATTTATGGCGAGATTAGTTGGAAGGAATTTAAAACCAAGTGTTGGAGATATTGAAAAAATATATACCGGTTTGGTTAAGCCAGTTATAAGATATTATAAATGCTTAAAATGTGGAAAAATCCATAAAGTTGGAGAAGAGGTTAAGAAAGTTGAGGATTTAGTTTGTGAATGTGGTGGAAGAAAGTTTAAAATGATTAAGAGGGAGAAGATTAAAGAATAAAAATCAATCATAAATTAAATCTAAGTTATACTTCTCTGCCAATTCTAATGCCTTCTCTATCTCGTCATAGGTTAATCTTCTATTTATATCCGGATAAAATTTAGCTTTGTATTCTGGGCGATATTGGAACATAACATTAACTACCGCATTATCTAAATTTTTTGATATAAAGTTAAATATCTTCTCTGTGCAACAATCTAAGTGGTTTGGCATTACTAAATGCCTTATTATAACTTCTTCATCTTTTATAAGTAAATGGTTCCTTCTAATTACATCAAAATAGTTTTTAACCTTTGATAACCTCTCTCCACATTCATTGTTTCCAAACTTAAAGTCAGTTAAATATACATCGACAACTCCTTTTAATAAATTCATAGCTTCAACGGTTAAATACATATTTGAATTCCAAACTACTGGGATATTCCTATTTAAATAGTTTAGAGTTTTTAAAATACTCAATAAATGTGGGGTTGGCTCCCCTCCAACAAAATTTACATTTTTTGAATAATTTCTTCTATATTCTATAATTTTAGCCATTTCTTTTGGATTGTATGGAATACAGTGGTTAGGAATTGTTTTATCAAAATAAACTTGTGAGATATCCCAGTTCTGGCAGAAGACGCATTTAAAATTACAACCACAGAAAAAGATTGTGTGTGATGGGACTAAAATTCTCTCTTCCCCAAGATGTAAAAATTCCGTTGAAAAATAACTCTCTTTTATCCTACAAAATCCTCTTTCAAGTTTTCTATTAACATAACATCTATGCTCACAAAAATAGCAGTTTTTAAATATTTTTTCTGCAATTTCAATTTTTAAGTCCAATAAGTTTGGCTTTGCCATCTCTAAATTATCGAAATCAAATTCGTTAAAATCTATTTTTTTCAAAACCTTGTTGTGGATTTCCCATAGCTCATTTATTTCCAATCCATTAAAGTTTTCAACCTCTATACACTTGGCTATTATAAACTTTGCTGGGGCTAAATCTTTTGAAACAGCCAAATATCTGATAAGCTTCATAATTTCACAACTTATAATTAATTTGGATAAATAAATTATATGTATTATAAAAAATGAAAATGAAGAAAATTGAAATAATTACTCTTTTATTAAGACAGCGTTAACAGTTCCGTCCTGTCCAGGTCTTGATGTAACTTTTGCTAATCCAATCTCTGTTTCTATAATTGCTCCTTTTGTTATAACGTTTCTTCTGACATAGTGGATGTTTGCTGTGTTTTCTCTAACTGTTATTATCTTAACTTTCTTACAAGTTCCTGTTTCTGGGTCTAATACATTAGCAAATCCTGTTCTAACAACCTTAACCTTTAAGTTTCCTCCTTTTGTCCTAACCTTTTTTATTTTAAATACTTCTTCTGCTACGTGTGTTTCTATTGGTTCTCTACCCATTTCATATTTTCTCTTTTTTCTTGCCTTCCTATATAACCCACCGGTTGGTTTTCTTCTACTTCTTCCTTGCCATACACTCATATTAACACCTTAGCTTTTTGTTTTTTGTTTATTTTTATCAAATTTTTATAATTACTTTTGTTTTATTGTTTTTATTTCTTTTTGTCATATGTGTTAATTAAGATTTTATTTAACTAACCTAATTAATTAAATTTCATAAAAGAGACACGGGTCAAGCCATGCGAGTTTATGAATAATAAACATAAAGAGATATAAAAACTTAACTATCATATAATTTCAATCATAGGACTTTATAAATTTGCAACTGTATTTTTAAAGTTTTTAAAAATTTGAATATACGTTAATTATTAACCATTATTAAAAATATTAAAAACTAAGGGCTATGTAGTATTGGTGGTAATATGAAAAAGCCCTACGTTATCTCAAATGTAGGTATGACCTTAGATGGAAAGTTAGCCACAGTAAATAACGATTCGAGAATTTCATGCGAAGAGGACTTAATAAGGGTTCATAAGATTAGGACTAATGTAGATGGAATCATGGTTGGTATTGGGACTGTTTTAAAGGACGACCCAAGATTAACAGTTCATAAAATTAAAAGTGATAAAAATCCTGTTAGAATAGTTGTGGATAGTAAGTTAAGAGTTCCATTAAATGCGAGAGTTTTAAATAAAGATGCTAAGACAATTATAGCAACAACAGAAGATATGGATGAGGAGAAAGAGAAAAAAATAAAAATATTAGAAGATATGGGAG
>JAMOTQ010000091.1 GCA_027068365.1 Methanocaldococcus sp. | reverse complement strand
AGACCCACAAACTGCCAAGTTAGTTCATTCTGCCTTAAAGGAGCTTGTTATTAAAAATAACATAAGTTTGATTTTAACATCTCACTGGCCAGAGGTTATTGCCGAACTAACAGAGAAGGCAATTTGGTTGGATAAAGGAGAAATTATAATGGAAGGAAGTTCAGAGGAAGTTGTTAGTAAATTTATGGAAACAGTTAAAGAGTTTAAAAAGCCAGAAGTAAAAGTAGAGATTAAAGAAGACATTATAAGATTAGAAAATGTCTCAAAACACTACTGTTCTGTTGAGAGGGGAGTTATAAAAGCGGTTGATAATGTTACCTTAAATATTAAGGAGATGGAAATCTTTGGTTTAGTTGGGACAAGTGGGGCTGGAAAGACAACACTGGCAAAGATTATTGCTGGGGTTCTTCCACCTTCAAAAGGAAAGTATTGGTTTAGAGTTGGAGATGAATGGGTAGATATGACACAACCCGGACCAAACGGGAGAGGAAGAGCTAAGAGATATATTGGGATGTTATTCCAAGAATACGCTTTATATCCACATAGGACTATCTTAGAGAATTTAACAGAAGCAATAGGTTTAGAACTTCCAGATGAATTTGCAAGGATGAAAGCAATATATACTCTGGTTTCAGTAGGATTCAGCGAAGAAGAGGCAGAGGAAATTTTAGATAAATATCCTCATGAGCTAAGTGTTGGAGAGAGGCATAGATGTGCCTTAGCACAAGTTCTAATAAAAGAGCCAAGAGTTGTTATCTTAGATGAACCAACCGGGACAATGGACCCAATAACAAGAAATACAGTTGCTGAATCAATCCACAAATCAAGGATAGAGTTGGAGCAGACATATATTATTGTTTCACACGATATGGACTTTGTTTTAAATGTATGTGATAGGGCTGGTTTAATGAGGAATGGAAAGCTAATAAAAGTTGGTAAGCCAGAAGAAATAGTTGCTTTATTAACAGAAGAAGAGAAGCAAGAAATGTTAGGGCAGAAGTAATTTTAAATACATACTTTTTTTATTTTTAAGGATTTTAAGATTAAGATATTGAATAAAAATATTGGTGATTTTTTATGAAACGCTCATCCTTATTTACAATTGCCTATATAAATGACTACTACAATATAACAATCTTATGAGCGTCGAAGTATATAACTTGTAAATTTTTTAATCTATTTATGATAAACTCCTTCATGATATCACAATAATTATTATTTATTCTTTATCAGATATTATCTTTACATAAAATTCTCTCCTTCTCGGCCCATCAAATTCAGCAAAAAATATGCCCTGCCAAGTTCCTAATAACGGCTTTCCATCTCTAATAATAATCGTTTGAGAACAGCCAATTAAAGAGCTTTTTATATGAGCATCTGAATTTCCCTCCAAGTGTGTAAAATTCCAGTTTTTTGGAATAAGATGGGAGAGGAAGTTTATTATATCGTTCTTTACCGAAGGGTCGGCATTTTCATTTATCGTTATTCCAGCGGTTGTGTGTGGAACATAAATTATAGCTATCCCATCTTTAACCTTTGATTTGGATATTGCTGAGGTTATTTGTGGAGTTATATCTACTAACTCCTCTCTTCTGTTTGTTCTTATTTCAAATTTAAATAACATTTTATCACCAAGTGTATATTTTTAAAGTTTTATACACTTTTAACCAACAATTTTAAATATATTATATTGTGATTTTTATAATTAATTTGTTTGATTTTATAGATATTAATTTAAAATGGCTATTGGAGGGGAAATATGGACATCAAATATAAAATACCAATTTTATTCTTGGTTTTATATATCATTCTTGGAGCTTTTATACAATACAATGGAATTTTAGAGTTTAAATCTTTGCCATCACCAATTTATGGAGGGGATTACTACTATCAGATGGATGTTATTTGGCATATCAGGGAGGGGGGAAATCCATTAGAGAGTTCTTCAATGATTGGAGGAATGCCGGGTTATCTCCCAGTTTATGGTTATTTGTGTGCCAAATTTTGTGATTTATTTAATTTAGACACGATGAAGGGAATGTTTTATTTCTCCATTGTGTTATTTGTTGTAGCAAGTGTAATATGGTTTTATTTGTTTAGAGTATTATTTAAAGATGATTGGATTGCTCTAATTGGAGTCGTCTTAGCAAATGGGATAAATGCGTATCCAATACTAAAATACACCCCATTCACTCATCAGATTATGATTCCATTGTTTATCCTTGCTTTATATTTGGCATTTAAAGAGAGGAGAATTATTTATTATGCCCTGTTAGGTTTAGTTTATGGTTTATTGACTTTATCTCACATGGTGGCATTTGTTGGAGCAACTTTGATAATATTAACGTTCCTTATTTATGAGATTTATAAAAATAGAAATGATATATTGAGTTATTTAAAAGAAAATGTAAAAAATTGGGGAATTTTTGGAGTTGTTGCATTGCCTATATTAATGCTCTATTGGTATAAGCCGATATTTGTTTATCATCTACATAGGCCTTATGATAGGTTACATATGGATGTTATTGACTTTGGAAGGTTAGATGTGCAAATAAGTTTTTTAATTGAGATGATAAAAACATATTTATTGAATTTCAGCTCTATTGGGGGGTTTATAAATACTATATTGGTATGGATGGGACTATACGCATTTTATAATTCAAAAGAAGATGCATTAAAAGAATTTATAAAAGTATTTGGAATTGGTTCAATATTTGCCACATTTTGTTATTTTATAACTGAACCATTGTTAAAAATGCATTTTGTCCCAACTTATATGCATAATTTTTATTTATGGGCTACTGCAATAATTATTGGATTGTATGGTTTGAATTATATAATGGAGAGGTTCAACTTAAATGAGTTAAATAAAAAAGTTGTAATATTTGGTTTATTATTCATTATATTATTTGCAAACTCTACCTACGCATTTGTTAATTATGTAAATAATGATAGATGGGCAAATGTTGGAAAACATCCAATGCCTGAAATGTATGTATCCTTACAACATTATTTGTTAAAAAATACTGATGTAAATGATGTAATTTTATCAACAAAGGAGTTAAGCTTTGCTATAAACTCTATAAGTGGAAGGAAGGTTATGGTTAATAGATGGGCTCACCAAAACGACCCTTACATCAACTTACCTCAGAGGGATATGGACGCGGCAATAATTTTGTATGGGAATGATACAAAGAAAAAATTGGAGTTAATAAAAAAATATAATGTATCTTATTTGTATTGGGATTATTATTGGATTAATCCAGAGTTTCAATTTGATAAATATGGTAGGTTGGTGGGAATACTTGACCCTTTAATAACCTATGACACAGAGGAAAATAGGAGGTATTTGGACAAATATGGAGTGAAATACATTCCAATGTATTTTTGGGTTGACCCTTCTACAAGGTATGATAATGTTAGAAAGTTCCACATACTTGTAATTTCACCACAAAACTACTATAACTTCACAAATCCATGGAAGCCAGATTTAAATAAATATCTGGTAGAGGTTTGGAATTATACATACAATGGAAAGAAAATAGCCGCTCTATATAAGATAAATATCAAATAATTTTTTTGGTGTTAGTAATGGATATTGATAAAATCAGAATAATTGACTATTATATTGGAATTCCTATAATTCAATTTCTTAGATTATTTAAGATTAAAAAAAAGGAATTAAAAAATAAACCAAAAAAAATTTTACTTATAAAATTTTTTGGTATTGGCAATTTAGTAATGTCTTCCCCAGTTTTTTATCATATAAAAAATAAATATCCAAATGCAGAAATACACTACTTAACATTAAAAAACAATGAGGATGTTTTAAAGTGTTATAAAAAATATGTTGATAAGATTAAATACATTGACATAAAAGACAACATTATTTTAGCTACTTTAAAATTAATCAATGACTTGAGAAAAGAAAACTATGATGTTATTATAGATTTAGACCAATTTTCGAGATATTCGGCAATAATTTCCTTCCTAATAAATAAAAACTTTTCGATAGGATTCAAAACAAGAGGATCTTATAGACATTATCTTTATGACCATATAATTGAATATATGGGTAATAAGCATATAGTTGAAGAATTTTTAGATTTACTTGAACCTTTAGGTATAAAACCAAATAAAAATATAAAATTAATCCCATTAGAAACAGACAATACTTCAAAAAAGAAAGTAGATGAATTTTTAACTAAACATGGATTCATTGATAAGAAAATCATCGGGATACACACTGGCACAAGTGAAAATGCCCCACAAAGAAAATGGCCTTATTTTAAGGAGTTAATAGAAAAAATATTATTAGAAACTGATTGCTATATTGTTTTAACTGCTGGACCAAAAGAATATAGTGAATGTGATAATTTAATAAATTCTTTAAATGTTGATGAAAAATATAAAGAAAGAATTATAGTATCAAAAGGGATATCCTTAAAAGAATTACCAGAGTTAATTAAAAGATTTGTTTTATATATAAGTAATGACACGGGACCTTTGCACATAGCTGCAGCACAGGGTGTTTTTGTGATTGGACTTTATGGACCTAACACTCCGAAACTTTACGGACCATATACAAAAAATTGTTATGTCTTTTACAAAAACCTTCCATGTTCTCCATGCATAACTAACTTCAATAATAAAAAGACCACATGTAAAAATCCAATTTGTATGAAAAAAATTAGTGTAGATGAAGTATTTAATAAGATTTTGGAGTGCTTAAAATAGAATTTATTTTATTTTCAAAATTGATATGTTATTTTTGTTATACATTATTTCAAAGTATTTTTTATTTTTGAAAAAAGTTCTATTTATTTTTATATTCTTTGATATGAATATATAACTTATATTGTTTTCTTTGCAAAAATTAATAAATTTTTCATAATCCCCATACCAAGTATAGTTAATTATTTCCTCTGCTGTAATATTATTGAATTTATTGCCATTTCCCCAGCAAAAAACACATTTGTTGTTTGTGAATATTGGGATAAACTGCCCACTATCTTGACCAAAATTTAAAAATATCTTGTTAGATATGTTATTTTCATTTATAAAATTAAACGCATCTATTTCATCATCCCCCACTAAATAAAATTCCCAATAGAATTTTGGATGATAGGAATAAGCAATATATGAACCACAACTTAACAAACTTAAAATGGTTAAGATTATAAACAATTTCTTCTTTACTGAGTTGGTTATTTGAATTAAGTAGTATAAACCGCAACCATAAAATAATGGTGTTAAAATTTGAAAGTTATAGAACCATCTCGTAGAATTATATAACGCAGAGAAAAATGGTATTTTAAAACCAATAAGTTGGTTATTTAACAACCAAAGCATCATAAGAAGAATATAAAATACAAAATATCCTTTTTTGTTTTTTATTAAAAAAATTATTCCAAAAATAAATAAAACAATATATAAGGTAGATACTAATAAAAATATGAAGAATTTAAATAATGAGAGTTGGAATTCGCATAATAATGATATGATTATCGTAGTCAGATAACACATCCCTATTCCCCCAAATATTTTAATTATCGTATCATAAAAGGCATATATATTAGTAGTTTTAACAATATACGATGTGTTTGAATATGAAATAACATTATTCAAAATTTTGGAGATAATAATAACTAATGATAAAGATATAGGAATGGTGAAAAATTTAATATAGTTTAATATATCCCCATATTTTTTATACATAACATCCCACAACATTAATGAAGCTAAAAACAAAGTTAGCATTAAAAATGGAAAAGTATGTGTAAATATTAAGCTAAATACTCCAAAACTAAATAAGTAAAGGTAAATGTTATTTTTTGTGCTTTTGTATCTCAATAAAAATGCAATCAATATTAAAAATATGCAATATCCCAATGTATTTGGATATATTGCTTTTAATAATATTCTATAAAACTCATAGTTTAATGGGACAAATAAGGCAGTATAAATTCCAGTCCCTTCTTTTATGCTCTCCCCTATGTAATAGTGAGAAAGAACAAACAACATTACCATAAAAAACTCTATAAAATATATAGTGTTTGGTATGTCTCTAACATTAGAAGCTAAGAAATATGTAAAGGAGTGAAATCCCGATGGATATGCCCAATATCTCATGTATTCTTGATTTTTATAAAATATGGTTTTCTCTAACATTATCGCCTTTATTTTAAACATGTGATATTGGGAATCCCATTTTTCACAGGGGTATTTTGGAAATAATGAGTATGCAACAAATAACGAGCATATTAGTATTGAAAGTATGACGATAAATTTCCATTTTAGTTTAAAATTTTGTATTTTAAATAAATTTAAATTTAAGAATGAATTTTGTTTTATTCGCTGGATTATAAATAAAAACAACAATGGAATAACATATAAAATTTTATACATTGGAATTCCAACAAAAGACAATAAATAGGAAATACTAATTATGTAAAACACTGAGAGGAATGGTGTGGTGATAACTTTTTCTTCCCCTTTTAATGGATTTAATAAGTATATTAATAATAAAATTACAATAAACAGGAATATTTCCATGATAATCACCAAAAATATTTAATATAATAAAATAATAACCAATAGAAATAAAGAAATGTAATGTGGAACAATGTTAAACTTACCATACTTAATCTTAGGCATAATTTGCGGAACTATAACCGGTTTATTCCCAGGCATTCATCCAAATAACATTGTTGCATTATCTTTTTTAATTTTGCCATACTTTGGAGTAAATAATTATGTTCCATTCTTAATTGGTTTAGTTATTACCCACTACTTTATAAATTTTATTCCATCAGCTTTTTTAGGAGTGCCAGATGATGAGACAGCAGTTTCTGCCCTACCAATGCATAAATTAACTTTAAATGGGAATGGTTATGAGGCAGTTGTATTGGCAGGATTTGGAAGTTACTTAGGAGTAGTTTTTTCAATAATCATAAGTTTATTTTTAATATCAATTTTGCATTTTGATGTTAAAGCATTTTACTGCCATATTAAAATATTTATCCCGTTTATTTTAATTGCTTTTGTTTTATATCAAATTTTTACATCAAAATCAATTTGGGAGGTTTTAGTTATATTCCTATCAGGAATTTTTGGAATTGCAGTTTTATATTGCAATGAGGCATTTAATATAACTTTGACAGCAATATTTACGGGAATGTTTGGGATTCCACTGCTTATAAACAACCTAAAAACTTACAAAATAAAAAATCAAATAATAACCTTCCCTAATTTTGAGTTAAAGTTTTTAAAATCATCATTTTTTGCATCTGTGGCTGGGTTTTTTAGAATATTTTTGCCTGGAATAAGTGGGTCTCAGTTAAACTACATTCTAAGTAAAATTTTAAGTGAAAGAGATTTAAAAAACTTTATTGTTTCTCAGGGGGTTATTATTTTATCTAATGAAATTTTTTCCCTATTGGCAGTTATTTTTATTGGAACAGGGAGGAGCGGAGTTGCCAAAGCAATACAATATTTAAATGTTAATATTGATTTAACTTACACGATTTTTTATATTTTATTGGCTTCAACAGTATCCTTAATTGTTTTGTTAAAATTATCTAAATATATCCTCATTTTTATTAGAAAAGTTAATTTTAAGATTTTATCATTATTTTTTATTGTTTTTTGCACAGTCATTATAATAATTGGAAGCTATAACACATATTTAACTTACCATCTCGTTGTTTATCTAACTGCGATTTGTATAGGGCTTTTGGCATTAAAAAGTAAATCAAATCTATCAAATATGATGAACGTCTTAATATTCCCAACAATATTGTATTTTTTGAGGGAATAGTATGGATTTAAAAGGGCAGTTGTTAAATAAAAGGACGATAATTTCATTCATTATCTCGTTTGGGATAATTTTATACATCCTTTTAAAAATAGATTTAAATAAATTAATTACAATTTTAAAAAATGCAAATATTTTTTATTATTTTCTTGCAATAACTATGTTTTATCTTTCAATATTAATTAAAAGCTACCGTTGGAAAATTTTCCTAAAAAATATTAATATTAATCTAAATTTAAAAAATGCATTTGTAATATACTATTTATCCATGTTTGTGAATTCTTTGGTTCCAGCCAAATTAGGAGATGTTTATAGGGGCTATTTATTAAAAAAGAAGACAAATAAATCAATATCATTAGGATTTGGGACTGTTTTTATTGAGAGGGTTTTTGATTTAGTGGCAATGATTATTTTATTGTTTATATCTGCCTACATTTCATTTAAATCAAAAATTCCAAAGGAAATAATCTACTCAATGAAATGGGGAGTTGTTGTTATATTAATTTTAATCTTACTAATCTTTATCTTCATAATATTAAATAACAAAATAAATTTAAAAAATGGAAGATTGGAAGGAATATTGATGAATTTTGAAAAAGGTTTAAAGGCAATAAAAATAAATACCCTCCCTCTGATAATTATTTTGTCATTTATTGGATGGTTTATTGAGGGTTTAACCATTTATTTTATATTTCTATCGTTGAATTTAAATTTAGATGTATTATTTGGCGTCTTTTCTGATTTAGCATCTTCGTTATTAACAGCAATTCCAATAACACCCTCTGGGTTGGGAATTGTGGAGTATGCCTTAATTTACATATTAAAATTAAAAGGTTTAGATTATAATAGTAGTTTCGCGGTTCTTATTCTATATCGTTCAATATCGTATCTTTCAATCGTTTTATTTGGAGCGATAATGTTTTATATCGTTGAGGGGAATGTTCTAAAAGAATCTAAAAATAGGAAATCCTAAATTAAACTACATTTTAAAAACACGATAAAAACATAAATACCTAATTATATTACCAATAAAACAATAAGAAATATAATTGGTGATAGGATGAAGCTAACATTTGATTTGGATGGGAAGATTATATTTAGCAAAGAATTAGATGATGAGGCAAAAAAAGCAGTAGAGGAAGTTTTAAAAAACGCAGATAGTATTTTTTTAAGGGGAGTTCCAAAAGGTAAGGAAGATGGGGCATCAAAAATAAAAAGCTATGAGTTTGAAGGCAACACTTTAAAGTTAAAGATTGTCTCTGGAACTTATACAAGAGCCCATGAAGGTTTAATTAGATTAAGAAAGCCATTAGCTGAAAAATTGGGGAGGAATTTTAGAATTGGAGTTAGAGGGATTGAGATAGATAATTATGTAATAACAATTGAAACAGAGGAAGATAAAGCTAAAAAATTAGATGGCATTAAAGTCCCTGAATGTGAGGCAAAAGTTGAAGGAAACAAAATTATATTGGCATTTAAGAATATTGGGGAGAGTGAATTAAAGAGAAATATTATTGATAGGGCAATAAAATTTGTAAAAATGGAATTGGAGAAGGAAGAAGAGGACTTAACATTCAAAGTTTGTAAAATACCTCCCGGGACAGTAGTTAGCGAATACAAAGCAAAGAGAAAGATAACGTTTGACAAAGACCCAACAGATGTGGCTGAAAAACTTGGATGGGTTAAAAAATTTCCTGGGAGAGGGCAATGGTTTTATACCCCACCAATTACTGCCTTGTTTAGAGCTTTGGAAGAGTTGATAGTTGAAGATGTTGTTAAAAAGATTGGATTTCAAGAGTGCTTATTCCCAAAGCTCATTCCATTGGAGATTATGTATAAGATGAGATACTTGGAAGGATTACCAGAGGGAATGTATTATGTTTGCCCACCAAAGAGAGAGCCAGAGTTATTTAAAGAGTTTGTAAATGAGATGATGATTAAAAAAGAAATTCCAATTGAAAAATTAAAAAATTTGTTAAGGGAGCCAAGTTATGTTTTAGCCCCAGCCCAATGTGAGCCATTCTATCAATTCTTTGAAGGGGAGGTTATAGATGTTGATAAACCGGTTATGTTCTTTGATAGAAGTGGATGGACATACAGATGGGAAGGTGGGGGAGCGAGAGGTTTAGATAGGGTTAATGAGTTTTTAAGGGTAGAGTGTGTTTGGATTGGAAGCCCAGAGTTTGTTGAAGAAACAAGGGACAAAACATTAAAATATGCTGAAAAGTTGGCTCAAAAACTTGATTTAGAGTATTGGGTTGAGGTTGGAGATGACCCATTTTATTTGGAGGGAAGGAAGAAGGAAGATAGAGGAATTGAATTCCCAGAAGTTCCAAAGTATGAGATGAGGTTGTGGCTACCACATATAAAAGATGAAAGGAAAGGGGTTGCTGTTACATCAGCAAATGTGCATGGGACACACTTCGTTGAAGGATTTAGAATTAAGGACTATAAAGGAAGAAAGGTTTGGACTGGTTGCACTGGATATGGAATAACAAGGTGGGTTGTTGGTTATTTAGCTCAATATGGGTTTGATTTTGATGACTGGCATCCAGTAATAAAGAAGAAGATTAAAAAGCTTCCAGAAGTTCCTCAATTAATAACTTGGCCTAAGAAGGATGAATAAATTTTCTTTAATTTTTTTAACCTTTGGTGATAATATGAGATTTTATGATAGGAAGAAAGAATTAAATTATCTAAAAAATTATGTCCAATTAGAACCAAACTCTATTCTTTTTGTTTATGGACCCAAGTCATCTGGAAAAACTACGGTAATGCTTAGGGTTATTGAAGAATTGTCTAAAAAGGATGACTTAGTATTTTTTTACTATGATTTGAGAAGATATGCTACTCCAACAAAAGAAGAGTTTTTAAATATATTCTTTGAAAAAGGAGATAAAAAATACTTATTAAACAAATTAGAAATTAACTTAAAGATATTTAAGTTTGGTGTTGAGGAGAAGTTTGATTTTAATAATATAAAGTTAAATGACGTATTTGATAGGATTTATGAAGGAATTGAAGCAGTTATTAAAGATAATAAAAAGCCAATTTTAGTTATAGACGAATTACAAAAATTAAAAAATATTTACTTCAACGAAGGAAAATCTTTATTAAATGAATTATTCAACCTCTTTGTTCATCTAACCAAAGTAAGACATTTCTGCCATGTAATTTGTTTAACTTCTGATACTTTATTTATTGAAGAAATATATAAAAACTCAACATTAAAAAATGCTTCTGAGTATTATTTAATTGACTGGTTAAGTAAGGAAACTATAAAAAATATTTTAAAGGAGGAAGGATTTAGTGAGGAGGAAATAAGTTATTGTTTAAATTATTTATCCTTACC
This sequence comes from Methanocaldococcus sp., assembly GCA_027068365.1. Classification (GTDB taxonomy): domain Archaea; phylum AGJL01; class Methanococci; order Methanococcales; family Methanocaldococcaceae; genus Methanocaldococcus. Next base: position 24,649 of record JAMOTQ010000091.1, on the reverse strand, counting down.
TTATGAAATCTCCCAACTGATAAATAATAAAAAACTTGGCTTGTCAGTTGAAGAGACCATAAAAAAATGGGTTAATGTTGAATCAGATGGGTTGAGGTTTTTAATAGCAAATATGCCAGATGATTTAGATGAAAATAAAATATATGAAATTTTGATTAAATTTAGAGATAAGATTAAAGTCAATGACTATGAGATTATTAAGAGAGAGTTAATAAAAGAATTTAAGTTTTTAGTAGAAAATGAAATATTATTTTATGACGTAATAAATGGAATAATAAAACCCACATCCATTATAGAATGGCATGCCATAAAAGAGATTTTAGATAATAGGTGATTTAATGATAATTAAAAGAATAAAAATGGATGTTTCCCCATTGGATGTTTATGAGCAAATTAGAGGGGAAAATACATTTTTATTAGAATCAGCCGAAGGGGTTCCAAAGGTTGCGAGATATTCAATCTTAGGAAAGGCGGAAGGGAAAGTAATATTTAAAAAAAATGAGCTGAAAGTTGAAAGTTTTACAGAATTTGGAGATAAAGCCAAAGATTTAGAAGGGAAATATGAATGTCCATTAGATGCTTTAAGAGAAGTTAGAAATGAATATCTTAAATATATTGATATATCTAACATTCAACCAATACCAAGATTTAAAGGAGGTTTAGTAGGATATTTAAGTTATGATATTATTAGATACTGGATTGATTTATCAAATATCTACCCAAAACCAATAAATGATTTAAAATTTCCAGATGCAGAGTTTTTTATTGTTAAGAACTTTATATCATTTGATTTAAAGGAAAAGATTATTAATTTAATAGCTGAAAGTAAGGAGAAAATTAAAGAATTTGAAGAAATCATTAGGACAGCAAAGATAAAGAAAAATGAAAAAGAAAGAAAAAATAATAATGTGAATTTTAACAAGGATTTAAAAATAAAATCCAACATGAGCAAGGAGGAGTTTATTGAGGCAGTTAAAAAAGCTAAGGAGTACATTTTTGCTGGGGACATTTTCCAAGTGGTTTTATCAAGAAGAATTGAGATTGACTTAGATAATTTAGACAAATTAGAAATTTACAAAAAGATTAGGGAAATAAATCCCTCTCCATATATGTATTATTTAGATTTTGGAGAGAGGAAAATTATTGGCTCATCACCAGAGATTTTGGTTAGAACTGATTACATAAACAATAAAAAGATGGTTATAACAAGACCCATAGCTGGAACAATTAGGAGGGGTAAAACAGAAGAAGAAGATAAAGAGTTGGAGAGAAAGCTATTAAGTGACGAGAAAGAGAGAGCTGAGCACGTTATGCTTGTAGATTTGGCAAGAAATGACATTGGAAAGATATCAAAATTTGGAACTGTTGAAGTTACCGACTTTATGACAATAGAGAAATATTCCCATGTCCAACATATAGTAAGTAATGTCGTTGGGGAGTTAAAAGATAATTACGATTCGTTCTTAGCTGTAAAAGCCACCTTCCCAGCTGGAACTTTGAGTGGAGCTCCAAAGGTTAGGGCGATGGAAATTATTGAAGAGTTGGAAAAAACTTGGAGAGGACCTTATGGCGGGGGAGTTGGCTATTTCGGATGGGATGATTTAATGGATTTAGCTATAACTATCAGAACATTTGTAATTAAAAAGAATAAGGGGTATATACAAGTTGGTGCTGGAATAGTGGCTGATTCAATCCCAGAAAATGAATGGGAAGAGACGGAGAGGAAAGGAATGGCTAATGTTAAGACGATTGAGAGTTTAGTTAGGAAAATCTAAAAACAATTATATATTAAAAATATTTAAATAACAAAAAATAGATTTTATGAGGTTTTGATAAAGTTTGGTGATTTTATGGCAGTTGCCTATGCAAAATTATATGAGTTAATTTATAAAAATGTTAAGGATGAGAAAAAAGCGGAGGAGTTATATAGAGCAGTTGAGGAATTTATAAAACAAAATGAGATAATAGAATATGTTTAAAGAAGAAAAAATAATTATTAAAAATGAATTAAAAGATGAGTTGAGGAAAGAGTTAGCCACAAAAGATGATATTTTGTTAGTGGAAGAGAGATTAAGGGGAGAACTGAAAGCAATGAAAGAGGAAATATTAAGGTATGTTGATAATAGATTTAACCAATTAGACAAAAAATTGACAGTTGGATTTGTGATTTTGATATTACTCTATATATTAACAAATCCAAATGCTATTGAGTTGATAAAACTACTATTTGGTTTAAAATAAATTAAAAAATTCAATAAGGAGGGGATAATCATAATTAAAAAACTAATTGAAGCATTAAGACAGGCACAAGATGATGACTTTAAAATATTAAAAATTATAGAAATATCAATGAGACATCACGAGTGGGTGCCATTGGATGAGATTGTTAGAAAGGCGAAGATGCCAGAAAAGGATGTGTTGTATAGATTAAAGAGATTGAACAAATTTGGATTTGTTGTGAGAAGCACTTATGGTTATGCTGTTTCAATGGGAGGTTATGATGCTCTTGCAATAAATGCATTTGTTAAAAAGGGTATATTAAAAGCCATAGGTAATAAGTTGGGGGTTGGTAAGGAGGGGGACGTTTATACCGTCTTACTGAATGATGGGAGAGAGGCAGTTTTAAAATTCCATAAGCATGGGAGGACTTGCTTTACAAGAGGGAAGAGATACAGGGAGTATTTAGCTGACAAGCATCATATAAGTTGGTTGTATGTTTCAAGATTAACGGCTGAGAGAGAGTTTAAGATTTTAAATGAGTTATTTCCAATCGTTAAAGTTCCTGAGCCAATAGCGTGGAATAGACATGCCATTATTATGGGTAAGGTTGTTGGAGAAGAGTTAAAGAGATTGGACTTATCAGAATTTATGAGTAAGGAGGAGATTAAGGACTTGTTTTGGAAAATTATTGAGGAAATTAAAAAAGCTTATGAAATTGGCTACATACATGGGGATTTAAGTGAGTTCAACATCCTATTAGATGAGAGTGGAGATTTCGTTATTATCGATTGGCCTCAGGCAGTGCCTAAATATCATCCAGACGCTGAGTTTTATTTAAAGAGAGATATTTGGAATGTAGTAAGGTATTTTAAAAAATATAAGATTGATAAAGAGGATGAGAGGATTGATGTTGATAAAATCTTTGAGTATATAACTAAATAATGGTTTTGATAAAGTTTGGTGATTTTATGGCAGTTGCCTATGCAAAGTTATATGAAATTATAGCCAAATATATTAAGGATGAAAAAAGAGCGGAAGAATTGTATAATGCAGTTGTAGAAGTTATTAAAGAAGAAAAAATAATTATTAAGCATGAGTTAAAAGACGAGCTAAAGAATGAATTGGCTACAAAAGAAGATATACTGCTTGCAGAAGAACGAATATTAAGGTATGTTGATAATAGATTTAACCAATTAGACAAAAAAATGACCGTTGGATTTGTAATTTTAATATTGCTCTATATATTAACAAATCCAAATGCTATTGAGATAATAAAACTATTATTTAGTTTAAAATAACTTTTTTAAGTGGATTTTATGGCATTTGATGAACTTTGTGATGAGGTTATATTAAATTGTGAAGATGGCAAAGATTTTGCTTATATCTTAAAATTAACTTATTTAAATGAGTTTGAGAAAATTAAAAATTTAGATTATAAAAAATTTGGCATTATTGAGAAAGATGATTTATTATTTTATGGGAAAAACTATCCATTATTTAAAAGTTTATTATTTTTTAATGAAATTCCTGTATTTAGGAAAGAGAAGGAGAGCATTTTATTCTTGAAAAGCATTGAAATAAACCCAAAAGATACATTAAACTCCCTAAGTTATAAAGAAAAAATAAAATTAGGCAATGAATTTCTAAAAAGATGTTTAAAATTCGTTTCTAAGGAATATATCAATTATATTCCCTATTTAATTTTTGGGAAGGAATATTATTTTAAAGGAGTTTGTTTAAAAGAGTATGTCTCTGCTTTAAATGGGCTGTATAAAATCGGCAAGAAAAATAAAGTTAAAAAACTAATAATCAATAGGGAACTACCTAATGAGAAAGATGTTAAAAAGTATAAGAAAAAATTAGCAAAGAAAATAATCTTATTTAAGGAAAAGTTAAATATTTATGAGATAAATTACTTTAACTTAAAATTTAATAACAAAAACTTTAAATGTCAATATATTTATATTAAACAGTCATTTTGGGATAAAATCAGCGGCTTATTTGGAGAGGGAATTGAGTTAAAATATTATCCAACGTTGGTTAATATTGCTTATTCTTCTGAAAAAGTTGATTTTATGAAGCCGTTATTTATATTTGTAGATGGGGGAGACATCTCTGTCTATGCAAAAGTCCCTAAGCTTATTTATTTGAAAGATGAATTAACATTAAATCATTTAAATTTAAAAGGTAAGTATGTATATTTTGGTAACTGGAAAAAAGATAAATTTTGGGAAATAGTGGGGAAGAAAGATGAAAAAATATAAATATTTGATACTAACAATTTTTCTTTTATTTTTAAATAGTAGTTTTGGTTATTATTTTGATTACATAAAAGTTAATGAAAATATACCTGTGAAAACAGTAACATTTAAAATTAATAAAGCTGATAACTATTCATATAAACTTAGTTTTGTCCATTACGGTAATATAAATAAAGATATGAAAATAAATCTCTATTTAAATGGAAATTTGATATATACAATTGACGATTCTAATGACGCCTCTCCCGCATATAAGAAAAATGTCACAATAGATATAACAAATTATTTGAAAGATGGAAAAAACATTTTAAAAGTTGAAGCTGTAAATCTAATTGGAAATGAGAATTACCATCCCTACTATGTCCTAAAAGATGTTTATATAAATGAGCCACAAACTAAAACTCCAATAAGTTTTGAGTTAATGGTTATTACTTTGTTAATTATGAGTTTTTTAACATTAAAAAATTATGAAAATTAAATGAATAATGAAATGATAAGGAAAAAGTGGTACTATAATGATAAAATACCAAAGATTGCATCTAAACTTTTATTGGAATTTAATAAAAAATCGATTATAAACAAATTGAAAGAAATAATTTTAGATTACATTAATGAGAAAAACTTAGAGTCATATAAATTGGCAGTTGAGTTATTGAAAATATTAAAAAAACTCAGATGAAAAGGAATTTGAGAATTTATTATAGTTCTTTTCAAAAGTGAATAAAATTTATTAAGGAAGTTTGAACTCCTTCCTAATGGAAGGAGTTCATCAGTGCCTTATGTGTTCTAAAATATTTTGAAAAGAACTATGAACTACATAAAAAAGAAACATTATAGAAAAAGAAATCTCATGAGTTTGATAGATAAGTTGAGGTGAATAACATGTCAAAAGGAAATGTTATTTATGTGGAAAAATTATTGATAAGAGAGGGCATTGGTTTTAGAATTTTAGCAAGAAATCTACCTATTGAAGTTAAATGCAAAATTCGTAGAAAAAAGCAAAATGGATTTGCCCAATATGCTTTGAGACATTTTGCGATGAATGTGCTGAAAAGCATGCCGAGGAAGAAGGATACGATGCAGATGAGTTATCCTACCAATAGTTAATTCTCCAAGATGTGGAGTTTGTGGATACGTTGGTTCTGAGAAGTATGGGGATATATAAGGTGATACAGTAAAAGATTATCCAAGGGTTATTCTATGAGAAAAATAAAATTGATAATTTTTCCTGGATATTATATTCCACATATTGGAGGATTGGAAACGCATGTAGATGAGTTTGTAAAATACTTATCTAATGATGGAAATTATGATATTTATATATTTGCACCAAATATTCCAAAATACAAAGAGTTTGAAATAAGATATAATAACGTCAAAGTTTATAGATATCCGGCATTTGAGATTATCCCAAACTACCCAGTGCCAAATATTTTTAATATAAAATTTTGGAAGATGTTTTTTAATTTATACAAGATTGACTTTGATATTGTTATGACAAGGACGAGGTTTTTTTCAAACACCCTGTTAGGTTTTATATTTGCAAAATTGAGATTTAAAAAGAAGAAGTTAGTTCATGTCGAGCATGGTAGTGCCTTTGTTAAGTTGGAGAGTGAATTTAAAAATAAATTATCTTATATTTATGATAAGACCATTGGAAAGTTAATATTTAAAAAGGCAGATTATGTTGTGGCAATATCAAAAGCTGTTAAAAACTTTATATTGGAGAATTTTATTGATGATAAAGAGATTCCAATAATTTATAGAGGTTTAGAAATTGAAAAAATCGAGAGTATTGAAGAAGATAAAGAAATCAAGAAAAAATTTAAAAATAAAATAAAACTATGTTTTGTTGGAAGATTATATAAGTGGAAAGGGGTTGAAAATATCATAAAAGCATATATTGATTTACCAAAGAATTTAAAAGAGAAGATAGTTTTAATTGTTGTTGGCTATGGAGAGGACTTAGAGAGATTAAAAAAAATAGCAGGAAATTATCTAAACAATGGAATTTATTTTACTGGGGAGGTAGATTTTGAAAAAGCAATTGCAATTATAAAGGCATGTGATATTTATATTCACTCTTCATACAAAGGAGGGGGGTTATCAAGCTCTTTATTGCAAGCGATGTGTTGTGGAAAGGCAATTGTTGCAAGTCCATATGAGGGGGCGGATGAAGTTATTATAGATGGATACAACGGTATTTTACTAAAAGATAACTCTCCAGAAGAAATTAAGAGAGGAATTTTAAAATTCATTAAAAATATGGAGATGGCTAAAGTTTATGGTGAAAATGCAAAAAAGTTTATAAAAGAGAACTTTAATTGGGAAAAGTCAGTTAATGAATATAAAGAGGTTTTCGAGGAATTGTTAAAAAATTTATAATGTGGTTTTCATGAAAATTTACAAGAGATTTGAAGAAAAAATTTACATGTTGGCAAAAAAATATTCAAAAAAGGTAGGCTTGGATTTGCCATATTTTATAAAGGGAGGTTTCTGGTTAAGTGTTGGTCAATTTTTTAGCTTACTGAAAGGATTTATTTTAAGTATTGTTTTTGCCAATTTTTTATCAAAGGAAGTTTTCGGTGAATATAGTTTTATAATGGCTGTTTTAGATATTGCCGGAATTTTTGCCTTGCCAGGTATGGGAGTTGCTGTTATTCAAGCAGTTGCAAGAGGTTATGAAGGAACATACTTTAAAGCATTGAAAGAGATTTTTAAATGGAGTTGGTTGGGTAGCTTGTTTTTGTTATGTTTCTCTATTTATGAATATCTATTTGGAAGATTTGATTTGTGTTTGATATTTTTGATATTGTCTTCTTTATTTCCTTTTTATTCTATATCTAGGTTCTATCCAAATTTCTTTAATGGAAAAAAGAAATTTGATGTATTGGTTAAGTTATCTTCATTTTTTAACATTATTTCAACAATTTTAATTGTTATTGTAGTCTTGTTTACAAAGAGTGCCTTTTGGATAGTCGTTGTTACTGTTACAATACAGATATTAATACAGGGATATTTCAGTTTGGTTTATGTTAAAAAATTTGTTGAAAATGATTATGTTGATGAAAGTAGTATAAGATTTGGGAAAAGTATTAGCAGTTCAATGGCGTTTTCAAACATTGCCAATAATTTTGATAGCTTAATTATCACTTACTTTTTAGGATTCTCCGATTTAGCTATCTTTAAGATTGTTACATTATTACCTAATCAGATTAAGATTTTTGCTAATGCATTATCTCCAATGTTATTACCTAAAATGGCTTCTCAAAATACGAGCAAAAGAGATTTAATGAAGTATTTTAAAAAATTTTTTTTAATAGTCATTTTTTTGATTTTAATTTATCTTATTATTGCTCCATTTATTTTTAAGTGGTTTTATCCAAAATACTATGACTATGTTTGGTTGAGTATGCTTTTTCATTTGAGTTTTATAGTTATGTTGTATATTCTACCATTTAATTATTTGATAAAAGAAAAAAAAGGATATTTGATAAATAAATTTTATACTTATTCTGCTATATTATTGATATTTCTAAGTTTAATTGGGATTTATTTTTATGGTCTTTTGGGAGCAATTATGGCAAGAATTATATATAGAGTATTTATAGTATTTATAACTTTTTTATTTTTTTTGAAATACTGCAAATAAATGAGCGGCATTTTTTTCATTTGTCATCCTTAAATTTGTTCTATAGTATTTAATGAAAATGCTCCTTAATCTAACATTATTAAGTATAAAAAACTTATTAACTAAAAGGAAATTTATAATACGCGTTTTGATCGATTTAAAATTGTGGATGAAGTAAATTTCTTTTAAGTTAAAATACGGTTTTGTTTGGTTAGTTAATAATTCTACGTTATAATGTCTGTAGTGTTTTGGATTAAGTTTTAAATTTGTTGTTGGAACACTAAGTAATAGTAACCCACTATCTTTTAAATTGTTATGGATTACTTCTAAAAAATCATCGATTTCATTATCTGGAATATGTTCTAATGTTTCAATGCATAATATAATATCGTATTTTTTCTTAGCGTTTTTAAAATCACAATTAAAGAATTTTAAATTGTCTAAACCATATGAAAAAGCTTTTGCAAAAAGTATTGCTCGTTTTGACAGATCAAATCCTTCAAATAATATATTCTTATGTCTTAGTGCTAATTCCAATAATATTTTACCATCCCCACATCCCACTTCAGCAACATTTTCTATATTTTTGTTTTTTGAGAGTTTTTGAAAGTGCTCAATTATGAAACTAACGTAAGAATAATATTCCAAACCCCAAGAAAGTACATCAAAAAAAGAGTAATTTTCTAAGTCTAAAAGATGATGATAAGGTCTTAGATATTGGTTATCTTGAATTTTAAATTTATCGTTATTCATATTTACACCTCACTTTTAAAAATCTCTACAATCTTTTTAGCTCTTTTCTCCCATGTATAATTTTTAACCTTCTTATAAGCATTTTTTACCAATCTATCTTGTAATCCTCTATCACTTATAAGTTTTTCTATTTTTAATGCTAAGTCTTTCTCATCATCAGCCTTAAAAAATAAAACTTCATTCTCACTGACTACTTCTTTAATACTTGGTAAATTACTTGCTATAATAGGTCTTTTAGACGCCATATACTCAAATAACTTTAATGGAGAGGTATATTTAACTGAAATTTTATACTTAGAAGAGTTTGGAATAACCAAAATATCTGATGCTTTTAAAAATAGATGAATCTTAGAGTGATCAACAAATGGAACAAAAATTATATTTTTATATTTATATTTCTTTCTCAATCTATTTATCTGTTTTTCACCACCACCAACAATTAAATAAATAATATTTTCCTTATTTTCTAAATAATCGTAAGACTTTAAAAATGTTTCATATCCTTTCCAATTCTGCAAACTTCCTGTGTAGGTTATTATTATCTTATCTTTTGGCAGTTTTAAAATGTTTCTTGCCTCCTCTTTTGAAATATCAATATCAAATTTCTCTAAATCAACTCCATCATGGAAAACATATATCTTATCTTCGTTAAAACCTTTTTTTATTAGATCATCTTTTAATCCTTCACTAATAACTATACAACAATGCAAATTTTTAAAAGTTCTTTTAAATAAAAAGTGCCAAATTTTATCCTTAGATGCATCGTGCAACTCATAAATAACTTTTTTACGTTTAAACAACTTAGAGACCAAAAAAGCAAATATTAAATCTCTTGTATAAACCCAATTATAATCACTTTTAAGCTTTAAAAACTTTAAAAATAACAATAAACTCTTTATATAATAGTTTCCAAATGGCTTTAAAGAGACTACATCAAAATCAACATCCTCTCCATAAAATTTTTTAATAATACCCTTATCACAATTAAAACCTACTAATGTAATGCTTTGTCCAATTTTTTTGAATGCTTTACACATCTTTAAAACCTGAATTCTGTTAGCACAAGGCTTTGAAAAATCAGCATTATGAACATACAGTATTTTACTCATCTTCACTCACCAATTTATAAATTTCAACAATTCGTTTTCCATAATCTTCCCAAGTATATTGTTCTGCTTTTTTTCTTGCTCTTTTTCCAAATTCCTTAATTTTCTCTCTATTATTATAAAAGAATAAAATTTTTTCTTTTAAACTTTTAACGTCCTGTATAGGAATTATGAACCCATCTATCCCGTCTTCTACAACACTTCCAGCATTTTCTGTGGTTATAACTGGTAATCCACAAGCTAATGCTTCATAAACTGACTTAGCAGAACCTTCCAACAAAGAAGGAAACACATAAATATGATTTTTTGGTAGTTCTTCATTTATATTACTTACAAATCCATGCAACTTTATATGATACTTTTCAGCATCTGTTAAGTATTTTTTAACTTCTGGGTAGACTCTACCATAAATGTTTAATTCAGCATCTTTTAGGTTTAACTCTTTCCATGCCTTAATTAAATAAGGAATACCCTTTCTATTATTAACGTTCCCAGAAAATGCTACTCTAAATATTCCATTATAATCCTTTCCAATTGGTTTAAATTTCCCTATATCAACCCCAAAAGGCACTACAAAGATTTTTTCTTCATCAATACCCTCATTTATTAAAGATTTTTTTACAAAGTTCGATGGAGCTACGTAATAATCAATATATTCTATGGCATTCTTCACATATTTGGGAATTTCCAATTTTTCCCCCTTAAATAAAACATCATAATCCTTAATCTCCTTCAAAACATTTGGAAACGCCATCGGTACATCTTGAATAATTTTTATATTTGGGTTTTTTTCTTTTATGTATTTATAGACTCTTGGCAAAAAATCCCATGAATGAATTATATTATATTCACTTAAATCTATTTTTTTTATTTTTTTTATAGTAAAATATTCAAATATATTATCTTTAACTTCATTAGCTGGAAATTTCTTTGATACATAGATGGGAATTGCAGTTAATGCCTTCATAACCATATCTGAATAAGGAAAAATCTGAGTAATATCGTAGTCGTCTTTGAGATTCTCATTATATCCTCTACAAATTATCTTCAATGGAATGTTGTGTTTAATTAATTCGTCAGCTATTGGTTTTGCCCTTGCACCAATCGTATTTTTAACACCAAAATCAGAATTTAGAAGGAGTAGGATTTTCATAAAGATTACACCTTAATAATTATGATGATTTTATTATCTTACTTTACAAACAGCAATTAATGATGGGGATAGTCTTGGAAAAATATTTGAAATAAATTTTTCAAAATTTCCTTTAAAACCTTTGTATTCGTCTTTTATAGCATATCTTATTTCTATAATTTGATAATTCTTTCTTAACAACAAGTTTTCTAATAATATTTTCGAGAAACCAATTACATGTCCATACTTTATTTCACAATTTCTATCTTTCCAATGTGGTGATTCCAAACCGAATAGAGTATGTCTTATTATATATCTCAATGAAAGCATGTTTGGTGTTGTTATTATTAAAATTCCATTTGATTTTAAAAATTTTTTTATATTATCTAAAAATAACCCAGGGTTTTCAAGATGTTCGATTAACTCTCCAGCAACAATTACATCAAATTTTTTATTAAGTTTAGATAAATTATCCAACTTTTGAACATCATCATATATGACGTTGTAGCCTTTTTTCTTTAGGTTTTCTATTCTTTCTTTATCAATATCAAGACCCCATAATTCTTTAGCATATTTCATTATAAATTTGTGGAGTGGTGAAAATTCAACGTTTTTATCTTCTCCTAAAAAACCAACGTCAAGGACTATTTTATCCTTAATGTACTTTTTTATAATTTGGTTTCTCCCCACGTTTTCACCCAGTGCCTCTTTCATCTAAACGCAGTTATTTTAATTTTATAATCTTTAACTATGATAGATTATCCAAGCAATAATATCCCATCTAACACTCTCTTCAATTACTCTATTACTCTAATAAATGCCATCATCTAAATTAATTAAAAAACTCTTTAACATCAACATGCTGTTTTATGATTTCATTCACCCTTTTCCAACCATTTTCTTGTAGAGATTTATAAAACTCCTTGTTATCCAATAACTCAACAGTCTTTTCTGCAAGTTCCTTCTCATTCCATGTTTTTAAAACAATGCCAGTTTTACTGTCATCAACTACTGAGGACAACGCCTCTATTTTTGAGACAATCACTGGAACTTTTGCATACCACGCCTCTAAGATGACATTTGGAATTCCTTCAAAGTTTGATTTACTCAACAACCAAAAAACATCTGCCGCTTTGTAGAACTTCCACAAATCTTTATGATTAGTATATCCTACAAAGATAACTCTACTATCAATCCCTAATGTTTTTGCTAACATTTTTAGATTTTTTTCTTCTTCTCCTTCTCCAACAATTAAATAAACATAATTTTCTGGTAGGTATTTCATTGCCTTAATTCCCATCTCAATATTTTTTTCCTTAGTTAATCTTGCAACTGTCAATATAACCTTTTTGTTAGCTAAATTATATTTTTCCAAAACCTCCTGTAGATTAGCATCATCAAAGAACTCCTTATCCACCACATCCCTTGGAGCAAAAATCATTTTTCCTTTAAATCCCAATTTCAATGCATAGTTTTTTAAATATGGGGAATTATATAGTAAGACGTCTATTTTTTTAAATGCTAAGTAATCCAAGACATAAAAGATATTTCCAGCAATCTTTCTAATTCCTCCCTTTGATTTGACTATTTCTGCTGTTATATCCCTTAAAAATCCAACTACTTTGTAATTACCCTTTGGAACAGTAGATAACAAGTATATAAATGGAGAATAGATATAATCCGGCTTAAATTCTCTAATTATCTCTATCAACCTATTTCTAAATCTTATTAAATCGAAGATTTGCTTAGTTGGTGATGATTTAAAAAGCTCAACTTTAATATTATTCTCTGGCTGTATTATTTTGTTATACCTACTTAATGCTAATATATAGTATTCATTATTTTTATCATAAGCCCCATCTTTTTCTTTAAACCAATGTTCAAATTTATCGTAAGCATTTAAAAACCAGTCATCCCAATCTTGATATAACACTAAAATTTTTTTCTTCATTTTTTCACCGCAATTACCAAAATTGAAGGACCTTTCCCTCTTTTAAATCTTAGATTATCAATAAATTTAAAAGGTTTCCACAAAATATTGGATATTTTAAAAACAATCTCATCGATACCAACGAATTCTTTCCCACTTGCAGTGGTTTTGTTTCTTAACTCACATCTTATATTCTCCCTAATTTTTAATAATTTTTCCCTTCCGATAACATACTTTAGGCTATAAAAAAGGAATTGCTTTGAGGATAGATAAAGGTGAAACAGCAAATTTCCAGCAGAATCACCTTTATAGGTTTCTAAATAAATGACTTCAAATCCATGTTTTTCTAACATTTTCTTAATGGTTTTTGGAGAGTAATAAAAGAGATGTGCTGGTGGGGATAACCACTCCCAATACTTACCACACAATTTAAATTCATAGGAATCAATATTCGGCAAAGTGAGAACTAAAAATCCCCCCCTCTTTAAAACTTTATTGATATTTTTTAATATTTCATTTTGATTAGTTAAATGTTCTAAAACATCTAACAATACAACTACATCAAAAAATTCTTTTTTGTTTGCATACTTAGATTGTAAAAAATCACAATTTTCAATCTTAATTCCAAAATATCTTTTGGCATTTTCACAAGCATTTTTTGAAATTTCCACTCCATAAGGAATAAAACCTCTTTTCTTAACTTCATTTAAGAAAAATCCATGTGATGCACCTATTTCTAAAATTTTAGAATTTTTCTTAAGTCCAAATTTCTCTAGTAAGTTTAAGATCTTTTCTGCTTTTTTTATAATCTTTAGTCTCTGATACTCTGGCACTGAATATTCGAAGTTATAATACTCTTTTAACTCTTCATCCGTTGGTAGTGGGTTTATAAATACTAACCCACAGTTTTTACATTCAACTAAATTATAATATTTGTTTAAATCATCTTTTTTTAGGGTTAATTTAAAGTCTTTTTTTCCACATAAAGGACATTCTATTTGTTTATTCATTTTTTTCACCATTTAGTAAAATTTCCCGTTTTCAAAAAATTTATAAATCTTATTTTTTATGTCTTCAACTGGTATGGCTTTTAAGCCTTCAACATCTTTATCAATGTATTCATATTCATAGTTATAGAATTTCTTTAGAGGTTTGTAATCGTTATACCACAAATAATCATAAATTCCATGTCTCTTAAAGTTTTTTGGTAATCTATAGATTGGATTAACTGGGCCAAATAATGCTAAAGTAGGAGTTTTCACCAAAAATGCAAAATGCATTGGGCCACTATCTGAAGTTATAAATAAATCTGCAAATTTTAAAAAATACATTGCCTCTTTAATGTTGAACTTTCCAGCAACATCTTCAACAAAAATACCTTTTTGTTTTAGTTTATTTTTAATATAATTGACTGTTTCAACTGCATCTGGTCCTCCATACAATATAATGTTAAAATCTTTATAAATTTCTTCAATTAATTTAACATAATTATCTTTATCCCACATTCTTGTTTTCCATAAAGTAAAAGGATTAATAACAACTATTTTTTTGTTTTTATCTAATTTTAGATTATTTACTACCATTTCAACGTTTTTCTTTATATATTCAGAGAAATCAACTGTTATTAACTCTTCCTCTAAATCCTCTATGCCCAAACTCTCTGCAATTTTAAGAGCCATGTTCCAATAATGCTCATTTTTTGTAAATCTTAAACCAGATTTTTTTAATTTAAAGTTGGATAAAATCTCCCAACCTCCCAAATATCCTAATTTATATTTTGGATTTAAAATCTCTAAATAAAATGTTTGGTTTATTCCTCTATTCATGATAATTCCTAAGTCATATCTCTCATCTCTCAATTTATAAAACTCTTTCATTAAATCAAAAACCCCTCCCTTCACAACAATTATTTTATCAAGCTCATTAACCTTATCAAAAATGTCTTTGTCAGTTATTAGGTGTATTTCTGCATTTGGAAAATGTCTTCTAAGTGTTTTTATAAAAGGAGTATCCATTATCAAATCTCCAAGTCCCATGGGTTTTGTGCATATCAACGCAATTTTTTTAAATTCTTTTTGATAATCTACACTTTTCTTTGGAAAATATTTATATCTAACATAGAAAGGAAACTCCAAAGTTTTGACAACGACATATTTAGCATAATTTTTTAGACGTTTTAAAATTAACTTATCCATCTTTCCCACCATTTTGTAAATAAAAATAGTCTAATCTTATAAATATTATAGAGCTTATTATCTTTTTTTAAAACTTCATTTTTATAGAATTCAGCTAAATCATTAAAATTTAGCTCTTTCAAGATATTTATTCCTTTATCTAAAACAACCATATATTTTTCTTTTAGAATCCACTTATCTAATGGTGGTTCAAAGCCTCCTTTCCCTTTACTCAAAATATCTTCTGGTAGAATATCTTTAATAATCTCCCTCATCAATTTTTTTGTCTTAAAAAAATTAACCTTCCACTCAGTTGGGATTTTTTGGCTAAATTCTGCAAACCTATAGTCTAAGAATGGACTTCTAACCTCCAATGCATTTGCCATCGATGCCCTATCAACCTTAACCAGGAAGTTATCTGCCAGAGTCCTAAATAACAAATCAAAAACTCTAATTGATTCAGATAAATTGTTATTTGTCTTATTTAGGCAGTATTTTAAGTTTTTTTCTACCCAACTCTTACCCTCTTTTGTGATAATAAACCTTCCATTAAATAGCTTAGAGTAAAACCCCTCATAATTCTCAATAAGAGATAAATTAATAGCTTCTCTAACTAAAAATACAATATTACTCCTCAGTAAATTGCTATTGGGGATTTTTAAAAATAGTTTTCTAACAAACTTGGGAATTTTTTTTAAATATTCTATCCTTCTACTAACTAAATGAAACCTATACCCACCAAACACTTCATCCCCCCCATCCCCACTTAAAACAACAGTAACATATTTTTTAGCTATCTCAGAAACTTTATATGTTGGAAATCCACTATAATCCCCAAATGGTTCATCGTAAATCCAGCTGTATTTGTCAATTAGCCCTTCAAAATCTTTCTCTTTAAAGTAATAATGATGATGTTGAGTTTTAAAATAATTAACAACTATTTTAATATAGGGAGTTTCGTCATACTTTCCCTCAAAGCCAATTGAGAAAGTATGTAATTTACTTAAATCTGTAAATTGTCTCATAACTCCAACAACTGTTGAGCTATCTAACCCCCCACTTAAAAACGCTCCAACAGGAACATCACTCCTCATTCTTATTTTAACAGCATCATATAACAGCTTTCTACCCTCTTCAATCAATTTCTTTTTATCATAAATTGGCTTGTAATCAGGCAATTCCCAGTAATAATATTTTTTAATCTCTTTTTTATTTAAATCAAAAATTAAATTTTGTCTTGCTTCTAATTTAAAAGTATTTTTATAAATAGAGTATGGAGAAGGAATAAATCCCAAGGCAAAATACAATTTAACCGCATCTTTATTGATATTTTCTTTTTTGTTTATTTCTTTAACTGCCAAAATTCCTTTTAATTCTGAGGAAAAAATAAATTCTTCCCCATCCCAATAATAGTAAAATGGCTTAACTCCTAACCTATCTCTTGAACAAAATATTAAATTTTTTCTTTTATCAAAAATACAAAAAGCCCACATACCATTAAACTCTTTAACACAATCAAAACCTAATTTTTCATAAAGTTTTAATATTATTTCTGTATCTGTCCCTGTTTCTGTTTTTAAGTTAAATTTTTCCTTCAACTCTAAATAATTATAAATTTCTCCATTATAAACAATAATAATATCTGCCTTATCTAAATCTTTATCGCTATAAATTATTTTATCCTCTTCAACATTGTAACCCATTGGCTGATGCCCCTTCTCACTTAAATCCAATATTGCCAATCTAACATGACCTAAACTAATAGAATAGTTTTTATTATTAAAAATAAAAACTCCTTCATCGTCTGGACCCCTATGTTTAATTGCCTTATTCATCTTATCAATTTCTTCTTTTAAAATTCCTTTATTATCAAATCTAATTATGCCATTTATTCCACACATTATAATCCCCAATAAGTAAAACCTTTATTTTTAACTTCATTTTTATTAAATTTTCTTTTTATAATCTATTAATATTCCTCCATAATTTAAATAGTCCAAAACATTAATATCCTCAAAAACCTCATGATTTACTACATAATAAACGATAACATCATATTTTTCTTCGGGATTTTTAATATTTTTAACTCCAAAAATTTCATCTTTATCAATTAACGGCTCAACTAAGACAATATTTTCAATTCCAAAGTCCTTTAATTCGTTTATTAAAACCTCAACCTTACTATCCCTCAAATCTGGAACATTTTCTTTATATGTTGCTCCAAATTTCTTTATATGTTGCTCCAAATTTCTTTATATGTTGCTCCAAAGATGCAAATCTTTGCCTCCTTAACTAACTTGTTATTTTTTATCAACAATTTTATAATCTTATTTGCTACAAAAATTGGGATATTTTCGTTAATTCTTCTTCCAGCTAAGATAAGCTCTGGGATGTAACCCTCTTCCATAGCTTTTGATGCTAAATAATAAGGGTCTATCGGAATACAATGTCCTCCAACAAAGCCCGGATAAAATCTTAAAAAATTCCATTTTGTTGCAGCAGCATCAAAAACCTCTTTACTATCAATTCCTAATTTATCAAAAAGCATTGCCAACTCGTTAAATAAGGCAATATTTATATCTCTCTGAATGTTTTCAATAACTTTGGCTGACTCAGCAACTTTTATTGATGAGACAGGATAAACATTAGTTATCATTCCATAAATTTCACATAAAATCTTTGTTGTCTCTTCATTATATCCTGCGACAATCTTTGTAATCTTATCTATTGTATGCTCTTTATCCCCCAGGGTTGATTCTTTCAGGACTGTAGCCAATATGAAACTCTCCCAACTTCATCCCACTCTCTTTCTCTAAAATAGGCAAACAGAACTCTTCTGTGCAACCAGGATATGTTGTAGATTCATAAACGACAATAGCCCCTCTTTTTATATTTCTCCCAACAATTCTTGATGCACTCTCTAAAAATCTTAAATCAGGTTTTTTATCGTTTGTTATAGGTGTTGGGACAGTTATAATTATAACATCGCATTCTCTAATCTTTCTTTCATCTATGGTAAAGTTTATATTGTTCTTAACCTTTTCAAAATCTTCTTTTTTAAATTCATTATTTCTATCATACCAATTTTCCAATTCTTTTATTCTCTCCTCATTTATATCAAATCCAATAACTTTAAAATGCCTTGCAAAATTCATGGCTAATGGTAAACCCACATATCCCAACCCAACAACACAAATTTTGTAATTTCTTTTCATTTTAACACCCATTAGATATATTTTATCCAATCCCAGTTTTCTTTAAACCAATCTACAAATCTTTTCAATCCATCCTCAATACTAACCTTTGGTTCATACTCCAATAACTTTTTTGATTTTGTTAAATCAGCCCATGTTTTTTCAACATCTCCTGGCTGCATTGGAAGATAATTTTTAATTGCCTTTTTACCAGTATATTTTTCAATTAAACTTATTGCATATTCTAACTCTACTGGTCTATCATTTCCTAAGTTAAATATTTCATAATCAAAATCTTTTTTAATGGCATTTACAATACCATCAACAATATCAGATACATAAGTAAAGTCCCTCGCCATATTTCCATAGTTATAAACATCTATTGGTTTTTCCAATAAAATATTTTTTGTAAATTTCCAAAATGCCATGTCAGGTCTTCCATATTCCCCATAAACCGTAAAAAATCTCAAACCAATGGTTTTTATATCATACAAATGATGATAGGCATGAGCCATTAGCTCATTACTTCTTTTTGTAGCGGCATATAAAGAGATTGGCTTATCAACTCTATCATCTTCACTAAATGGAACTTTTTTATTTCCACCATAAACAGAAGATGAAGAGGCATAAATAACCTTTTCAATATCAAACCTTCTTGCAAATTCAAATATATTTAAAGTCCCCATCTCATTGGATTTTATATAAGCCCATGGATTTTTTAATGAATGTCTAACCCCTGCCTGTGCCCCTAAATGAACAATTAAATCGATATCCTTATCTTCTAAGTTTTTAACTAAACTATCCCAATCTGAGAAGTCCAATTTTATAAACTCATAGTTCTCATAATCTTTTAAAATTTCATTTCTTCTTTCTTTTAATAATGAGTTATAATAGTTATTTAAATTATCTATGCCAATAACTTTTATGTCATTATAGTTACCTAACAAATATTTACTCAAATGAAAACCTATAAACCCAGCCCCACCTGTAACTAATATATTTTTGTACTTCATCTTCCCACTCCGTAATATTTGAATCCTGATTTTTTAATTTTTTCAACGTCTAAGACATTTCTTCCGTCGAATATAACCTTTTCTTTAACTAAATCTGAGATTCTTTCCCAATCTTCTTTATTAAACCTATCATACTCAACGGTTATAATAATTCCATCAACATCTTTAACCGTCTCATATAAATCATCCAATATATATAAATTATACCCATAAAATGCTCTTGTCTTATCCAATTTATACATATTGATGGTATTTTCCCTTGCTTTTTTTACATAATCAAAGCCCTTAACTATTGCACCTTCTTCCAATAGCATATCAATTAAATTTATAGCCCTACTTTCTCTTAAATCATCAGTGTTTGGTTTAAATGCCAATCCCAAAACAGCAAAAACCTTCCCATTTAAATCTCCATAATAGTTTTTAATCTTCTTGAAAAACCACTTTATCTGCTCTTCATTAACTTTGTCAGTCGCTTTAATTAATATCGGCTCTATGTTGTTATTTTCAAGTTGTTTTATCAGTGCTTTAACATCTTTCGGGAAACAGCTCCCACCATACCCAATTCCTGCATTTAAGAATTTATTACCAATTCTCGGGTCTAAACCCATAGCATAACTTACTGTTTTTATATCCGCCCCAACTTTATCTGATAATTTTGCCAACTCATTTATAAAAGATAACTTTGTCGCTAAAAAAGCATTTGATGCATATTTTATTAACTCTGCTGTTTCCCAGTTTGTTATTACAAAAGGAATATTTTTCTCTTTGAAACAATAATATATGCTTTCCATTATCTTTATTGGCTTCTTATTTCCCAAATTTTCAAATCCCAAAACAATCCTCTCCGGATTGAAAAAATCATATACTGCTATACCCTCCCTCAAAAACTCTGGATTTGAGACAACATCAACATTATATCCACTTAAAAGTTCTTTAACCTTCCTATTTGTCCCTACTGGGACAGTTGATTTTATAACAATAACCTTATAATCATCCTTACTTATTGTTTCCTTTATCTTCTCAACAGCTGAAAATAAAAATCTTAAATCAGCATTTCCATCCCTATCTTGCGGAGTTCCAACACATAAAAAGATAACATCAGAATCTTTTATCGACTCATAAGAAGTTGTAAATGTTAGATTTTTATTTATATGTTTTTTTAACAATTCCTCTAAACCTTCCTCATATAAAGGACATTTTCCTTCATTCAATTGTTTTACCTTTGTTTCGTCAATATCAATTCCAACAACATTAAAACCAAACTCAGCTAAACCCACCGCCTGAATCAAACCAACATAACCCGTCCCAATAACTGAAACTTTCATTTAAATCCCTCTAAATTTATTTATTGTATCATAAATTTCTTTCACATCTATAACTTTCAGCCATAGAATCCCAATTAAATAAACTCCGAAATAAACTACCCCCCAACAATTAACTGCAAAATAATGTTATTTATAATTTTCGTTATCAATACCAAAGGAATTAAACTAAAAATACCTATCAAAACTGCCAAAATCCACTTTTTAATTAAAAATGAATAATTCAAAAACCTACTTAAATACCACGCCTGCAAAATCCACATTAATAAATAGCCAAAAACAGTTGTTAAAGATGCCCCAACAATTCCAAACTTAGGAATCAATAGAATATTAAATATTAAATTAAATATAGCACCAATATATAAAATCTTAGTAGATAGATGTGGCTTTCCAATACCATTTAATACAGTGAATCCAATCCTATTTAAAGTTAAAAATATTGTCCCTAAACTTAAAATCCTTATAGCTGGAACAGCAGATAAATATTGCGGATTAAAAAATAGATTTATAATAACTTCTGGAAAATAAGCCATTAATATTGCCATAGGCAGAACTAAAACAAAAGAATATAAGCAAATTCTCTCAACTCCATAACCCAGTGCTTCTTTATAACCTTTCTCCCACAACTCAGAACTTAGTGGAAAGAGAACAGAGCTAACAGCAGAGGCAAAATAACTTAATATAGAAACAGTAGGCATAGCAACATTTCTATAATCAGCAACAGCATTTAATCCAGTGAAATAAGTTAAACAAATACCATCAACATATCCTAAAACCAAACTTCCTGCACTTCCTAACATAACAGGCAATCCATAAGAAAACAAGTCCTTAATCAACTTTTTTGAAAATAAAAATTTTTCTTTAAAAAATTCTGGAAATATCTTTTTAATAAATATGCATCCATAAATCAAAATTAATAAATTGGAGTTATGGTGTAAGCATAGGTCGGGCATAAAGCTGAATGTATCTCAAAAACATAAATAAATATCGCTGACAAAATCAAAATTAAAGAAATTCTAACAAAATTTATTGTTCCAAAGTATTTTTGATTTTGAAAACCTTGTATGGAATCCCTCACAACCTCTACAATACTCTGAAACCAATATCCAATACTCAAAATAATTAAGACATTAACAACTAAATCCAAATGCCCGGTAAATTGCCCTTGATTGTTTATATAATACTTAGCAATAAATGGAGCTAACAAAATTATCAAAATTGTTATAATCAAAGAAACAGAACTCTGCAAAATTCCAACACTAATTATTGCTGATTTAACCAAATCCTTCCTCTTCTCATGTAAAAATTTTGGAATATATCTAACTAATGCCGCACTTAAACCCAAATCCTTAAAAATAGCAACCATACAGCAAAAGTCCAAAACAGCAAAAATAAACCAACCTCTAACTTAGGAATTTCATTTGCATAGAGCATTCTAACTAAATATCCAATTGGTGCTGCTAAAATTAATAGCAAAAAATTCCAACTAATGCCTTTTATAGCCCTCTCCTTATAACTCAACCCATCACCTTTATACCAATTTCTTTATCGTATTCCAGATTAAAAATGATTGAGGTTTTAAAGGAAACTTTTAGTAAAAGTTTCATTAAAACTTGTCCATTAAGTTGGGGCTTTCAGCCCCAATTAATGTCCATTCAGTAATTTCTTTATCGCATTCCAAACTAAAAAGCTTTGAGGTTTTAAAATCCTTTTCTGTGGATTTAGGAATAAGATGTTCCTTTTAACTAAATAAATATAAACTGGCACTGGAATTTCTTTTTTATTAACTTCATAACTTTCTTTAAATAGTTTTAATGCCTTAATTACATCTTCTTTTTTAATCTCAATAACTTTATTACCAATCTCTATTTTTGGTTTTAAATAATCTAAAACCTCTAAAAACATATCCAATTTAGAAATTTCATCGTTTAACATAAAGTCCAAAACCTCTCTTAGGTCTTTAAATGTGCTTTCTTCAATAACATACTTTATATCTTTTGGCTTTCCACCAACATAGGAATATATTAACTCCTTTTCATTATTAGGTAGTTTTTTGTTTAAAATCTCCTTAGATAAAAAATCCATAAATTTTAAGGCAGTTTCTTTATCAAAATCATCAACTAAAATATATTTACATCTACCATATAACATTGCTTCATTATAAACCCTCTCTATAAATAAACTATCTGAACTTAGGCAGAGAACATGACATAGATGTTTATGCTTAGTTAACGAAACAAAATAATTAAATAATTCGTAAATTAAAAATCCATTAATTTTCATATCTCCTATTTTTTGTAGTTCATCAATAATAATTATTGGTTGTTTTCCTTCTTTTTTAATATCTATTAATACAGAAGTTATATACCTAAAAACATTTTTAGTTGTTTTTTTCTTTAAAATTTCCTCTAAAGTATTTTTTGGAATAGGAATACCATACAAAGAAGGAATATCTTTTATTAAGCTTTTTATTACTTCTGTCGGTTTTTTACCATACTCATACTCTTCAAACAATACTTCAATGAAATCATCATATTTTGAAATAAAAATCTCCCTTAAATCAAAGTAAAATACAACGTATTTGTCTTTATTTAATCCATTATTAATAATCTCGTTAATTAAGGCAGTTTTTCCTGAATTTATAGGACCATAAATAAAATAAATATCGTCCGGCTCTCTATTTAAAATATGTAAAATATACTCCATCTCTTTTTCTCTGTTAAAAAACTTCATTCTTTCACCTTATAAAATCTCAACACCTTCATTTAAAATTGTTAAGTAAAAACTACTATATCTTAATTTATTGAATTCATTTTCACTTTTAATTATAACATTAATTAAAATCCCGTATTTTAACCATAATATCAACAACTAAATCCATAATATTATCTAATTTGATATCTCCAATAACTAAAATGTCAATATCGCTCTCTTCGTTATAGTCCCCTCTTGCATAAGAACCAAATAAAATAACCTTACTTTATTTTATTTCCAATTATACATATTAACCGCTCTTTTTTATAATCTCAACACAATCATACAAACTTTTGGCAACAAAATCTGCCTCTGTTTCTTTATCCTCATAAAGAATCCTTATTGTCTTACATCCAACACTCTTTCCGCAGATTATATCGCTCTCACTATCTCCAATCATCCAACTTTTTTTAAAGTCAATATTCCATTTCTCCTTTGCTTTTAAAAGCATACCGTTTCTTGGCTTTCTGCAATTGCAAGTTCCCTCCAAATGTGGGCAATAAAAGATGTCATCAATCTCTGGCAGTAATTCAAGCATGTAATCATGAATAACTTTTAAATCTTCTTCTGTCATAACACCTTTAGCAATTCCCTGCTGATTGGTTACAACTATCAACAGATAACCCATTTTTTTAAATTCAACTAACGCCTCTCTAACTTTTGGTAGTAATTTAAACTCCTCTATTTTTTTAACATAATCCCCAATTAGTCGTTTATTGATAACTCCATCCCTATCTAAAAAAATTGCCTTTCTCATAATATCCCAAAAAAATTTTAATTTAATCAAATAACTCATCTAAACTAACTGTTGCAGTCCCAACCTTTCCAACAACAACTGAACTTGCTTTATTTGCCAATTTAACCGCATCAATTAAATCATAACCCTTATCTAAGGCATAACCCAAAACAGCAATAAACGTATCCCCAGCCCCAGAAACATCGTGAACCTCTTTAACTTTCGTTGGGAGGTGGAAAATATCTCCATCAAGTGTTATTAGAGTGGCTCCTTTCTCACTTCTCGTTATTACAAAATTTGAATTATACTTATCAACCAATTCTAACCCCGCTTTTTCTACTTCATCATCTTTATTCTCAATCTCCCTTCCTAAAATTTGAGATGCCTCTTTTAAATTAGGTTTTATCAAATAGACATCCTTAT
>JAMOTQ010000090.1 GCA_027068365.1 Methanocaldococcus sp. | reverse complement strand
GAATATTTAAAGAAAGCCGGGGATATATATAATCCAAGATATGGATTCTGGGGCTTGTTATAGGTGAAACTATGAAATTCTTTGATAGGGAGAAGGAGATTCATAAGATTTTGTCTATTATTGAGGGAGAGCCAAATTTAATTTATTTTATCTACGGCCCTATAAATAGTGGTAAGACCGCCTTAATTAATGAAATAATTAACAATAGATTAGATAGGGACAAATACGTTGTATTCTATATAAATCTTAGAGGTATTTTTATCTCTAAATACGATGATTTTATGGAGGTTTTGTTTGAGGTTTATGAGGAATCATTTATCGATAAAGTAAAAAGGTTATTTTTATCATTAATTAACGACTCCCCAGATGTTATTAAGAGTTCTACCCTATTAAACATTACTGGTGTTGTTAACGCTATTCCAATCCCTAAAAACACTTTAAACGAACTGTTAAAAGGTAAAGAAGTCAAAAATGTTTTTAGATATATAACTAATGTATTAATGAGGATTAAAAAAGAAGGAAAACGACCAATAATAATTATTGATGAACTGCAAAAAATAGGAGATATGAAGATTAACGGTTTTTTAATCTACGAGTTATTTAATTACTTTGTCGATTTAACAAAAGAGTTACACTTATGCCATGTTTTCTGCCTAAGTTCAGATAGCTTGTTTATTGAGAGAGTTTATAACGAGGCAATGTTGGAGAATAGGGCAAGTTATATTTTAGTTGATGATTTTGATAAAGAAACTTCCTTAAAATTTATGGATTTTTTATCTGAGGAGATTCTAAATAAAAAACTATCTGATGAGGATAAAGAGCTGATTTATTCTTATGTTGGTGGAAAACCAATTCTAATAGAAACAGTTATCAACAGCCTAAGATATGAAAACTTAGAGGATATCTTAGAGTCAATGCTGAATGATGAAATCTCAAAGTTGGACATGTTTTTGGAGATTTTAGATTATTCAAAACCAAAGGTAGAGGTTGGTGATGAAATTATTGAGCTTAAAAAAGAAGATATTATAAAGGCGTTAAAACTATTTAAAGATAATTATGAAATATCCAAGAAAGAAATCCCAACACCAGTTTATATTTATTTAGTTAAAAGGAACATTTTATTTTTAAATCCACAGAAAAGGATTTTAAAACCTCAAAGCTTTTTAGTTTGGAATGCGATAAAGAAATTACTGAATGGACATTAATTGGGGCTTTCAGCCCCAACTTATAACCAATTATCAAAGTGTTTTATAATTAAATAAGGCAGTTATAGAAGCCCTTTGGGCTTCTAAATATTCCTTAATAAATAACTTTATCTTTGATAATTGGTTAAATGGACGAGTTTTGATGAAATGGAAAGCAGAAGCTTTCCAGCTATGAAAATCTTTGATTTTCATTTAACTTTTACTAAAAGTTTCCTTTAAAACCTCAATCATTTTTAGTTTGGAATGCCATAAAGAAATTACTATAAATTATGAAATCCCAATTCTATGAGGCAAAAAAAGGATTTTAATCTAAAATAAGTGAAACCATGAAAAGGTATTTAGAAAGAAAATTAAAAAAGATTGCGTATGAAAGAATTGACATATTAATGAGTTTAGCAGAAGAAGAGGCAAAAAAGGGGAATTGGAAGAGGTCTAAAAGATATGTATATTTAGCCAGAAGAATAGCTATGAAGATGAGAATAAGATTCCCTAAGAAATGGAAAAGGAGGATATGCAAAAAATGCGGAACTTTTTTGTTGTATGGAAAGAATGC
>JAMOTQ010000089.1 GCA_027068365.1 Methanocaldococcus sp. | reverse complement strand
GCGGCTAATCTTCTTATTAACTCTCTATTCATGGTTATTTTTGTAGCTTCAGCTGTTGGAATGACATTATAACCCATTTTTTCAGCATCTATTAATGCATCTGTATTTATTGCTTCAATCTCTGGGACGATATAATCTGGCTCTTCCCTCTCAATAACTGCCATCAACGCATCGTAATCTTTCATATCAATAACATAGCTTTTATGAGCAACCTGCATGGCTGGGGCGTTTTGATACCTATCTACTGCTATGCACTCAATCCCTAATCTTTGAGCTTCAATAACAACCTCTTTTCCTAACTCTCCACTACCTAACAATAAAAATTTTACACTTCCTTTTAAGAGTGGTGTTCCAATTACCATAAATTCCACCAAAATGTTTTTATCATTAAAACCTTTATTTACTCAGCTTTAAATATATTTTTTGTGATTGTAATTTCATGTATTGAATGAAGATAATATGCTTTTGGATGATGTGAAAATAGTGAGAAGACACGCTAAACATATAAGCAAAAAAGTGTGCTATCCACTATCAATACTAAATAAATGTAAAGAAACAGATGATTTAATTTTTATAAAAAATCAGAACCTAACTTCATATAACCAGCAGATAATGGCTGAGAAGATATCAAAATATTTAAAAACTGGAAATTATAAACAAATAAGGTAGATATCATGAAAATTGGCATTGTTGGAGCTGGATTAGGAGGATTATTAGCTGGAGCATTGTTATCTAAGAATCATGAGGTTGTTGTATTTGAAAAACTTCCATTCTTAGGAGGAAGATTTACAAACTTAGAGTATGATGGGTTTCAATTAACAACTGGGGCATTACATATGATACCACATGGAAATGACGGCTATTTAGCCCAAGCATTAAGAAAGGCAGGAGCTAATGTAAAGATTATAAATTCAGAGCCGGATGGGACATTTTTAATTAACGGGAAGGAGTATTTATATAAAGAGCTGTTTTCACTCGTGAGTTTTAAAGAGAAGGCAAAAGCACTTAAATTAGCTACAAAATTAAAGTTAGGGAAAGTTGATAAAAATATCTCATTTGGAGAGTTTTTAGAGGATGTTGATTTAGCTTTAAAGGTTGGAAATGCATTTACTGGATGGGCTTTGAGCTTAACTGCCTATGAAACACCAATGAGTGAAATTATAGAGATAGCTAAAAATTACCATAAATTTGGAGGACCTGGGATACCAATAGGAGGATGCAAATCAGTTATTGATGAACTTTCAAGAATTATTAAAAATAATAATGGAAAAATCATTAAGGAATATGAGGTTAAAAGCATTGAGATTGATGAAAAGGCCTATATTGACGATTATGAATTTGATATAGTTATAAGCAACATCTCTCCAGTTGAAACTCAAAAAATATGTAATATAAAATTTTTAAAATCAAAGCCAAAGCCATCTAAGGGGATAAAGATAAGTATAGCTACAAAAGAGGGAATTATAAAACATGGTGGCGTTCTCTTTACACCAGAA
This sequence comes from Methanocaldococcus sp., assembly GCA_027068365.1. Lineage (GTDB taxonomy): Archaea > AGJL01 > Methanococci > Methanococcales > Methanocaldococcaceae > Methanocaldococcus. The sequence goes on along the minus strand of JAMOTQ010000089.1, from coordinate 34,509 downwards.
TGTGAAAGAATAAACGGCTTAAACCAAGTAACCAATGTAGATAAATCCTTAGCCCCTGATGGATGGCATTTAGTTATGACTCATCAAACGCAACTAACCAACAACATAAAGAAGGAGATTGATTTAGGTTTAGAGGATATTGAAAACCTCTTTAAAGGAAAGGATTACAAAATATTACATATTCAGTCATATAGGGATGATTGGCCTGTAAATCATGCATCTAATGGAACTGATATTGATAACATTGTTAATGATAAGCTTTATTTAGTTGGAGATGGAGCTAAGGGAAGAGGAGGGATAGAGGTCGAGGGAATAGCCATGGGAGTTTTAAAGGTTGTTGATTATATAAATAGTTTAAATATTAAAAATGGATAAATAAAACAACCACTAAATACTAAATAATATAATTAAGATTAAAAGCAAAATTATAGCTATTTTTCTTTAAAATTCTCTTTAAAAAGGTGTTAATTCAAAGTTGGATATAAAACACTTTCTTTGTACGGGGATGTCGATATGGAATTTAGGGATGAGGACTTAATTTTAGAAGAAGTTAGGGATTATTTAACTGCCTATTTAAGAAATATACATCAAGAGGATATTATATTAGACAATGAAAGGGTTGTAGTTGATTTAAATCAACTTTACAACTCTGGACTAATGGAATTTGTAGAATTTTTAGTAAACAATCCACAAAGAGGAATTGAATTTATAAGAGAGTGTTATAATGATGCTTATTATACATTGAGGAATGAATATCCAACAAATGTAATAATTGCTGTAAAAAACCTTCCAAAAATTTTTAAAATCACAAGAAAAGGTAAAATTTTCACAATAGAAGATATTAGGAGTAAAAACTTAGGAAAACTTGTTGAATTTGAAGGAGTTATAGTTATGGCATCAAAGATAAAACCAATGCTAAAAAAAGCTTATTATCTCTGCCCAAAGTGTGGAAGAGAAGTTGTTAGAGAAATAGATATCTTAAATACTGACTCTGAAAAAGCTGTTTGTGAATGTGGGGCTGAGCTAAATCTAATTGAGCATAAATCAATATATACCGACTTCCAAGAGATTAAAGTTCAACAGCCATTGGATTTAATGGAGAACCCAGAAGAGCCACCAAAATACATAACTGTATTCTTAGAAAACAGCCCTGGAATTTATGCTGGGAGGGTTAAAATTACTGGCATTCCTATAAAAGTCAGGAAGAGCAAAAAACTTCCTATTTATGATATACATGTTAAAGCCATACACTGCGGGCTTTTGGATGGGGAAGTAAAAATTAAATTAACAAATTCAGACATTGAGAAAATTAAAAAAATAGCTAAGAGAAGGGATGTTGTTGATATACTGGCAGATAGGTTAATTCCAGAGATTAAGGGACATTCAGCAATAAAAAAGGCAGTATTTTTACAACAAATAAAGGGAGTTAAAAAGCCAGGAAAGAGGGCAGATATCCATATATTGTTAATTACAGACCCGGGGGTTGGAAAGACAGTTATTTTAAGAAAGATTGCAGAGATTCCTGGCAATTTATACGGTTCTGTTACCACTGCCACTGGTGTTGGACTAACTGCCGCTGTTGTTAGGGAGAAAACAGAAATAGGAGAAGATACTTGGGTCATTAAGCCGGGTTTGTTAGTTAAAGCCCACAAGGGAACTGCATGTATAGACGAGCTAACTGTTAATAAGGAACTGCAAAGTTATGTTTTGGAGGCAATGGAGAGCCAGACAATCCATATTAGCAAGGGAGGGATTAATGCCAAACTACCAGCTGAATGTGCGATTTTAGCCGCTTGTAATCCAAGATGGGGAAGATTCAACCCAGAGGTTTCCGTAGCTGAGCAGATAAACATTCCAGCTCCTTTATTGAGTAGGTTTGATTTAATTTTTCCAATTAGAGATGTTTCAGATAAAGATAAAGATAAGGATATAGCCGAATACATTGTAGATTTGCATAGAGCATATTTAGATGAGAAGATAAATAAAGAGATTGGTTTAGATTACCTTGAAGTTGATGGGATTAAAATAGACAAGGAATTTATAATAAAATATATCTACTATGCAAGGCAGAAAAAGCCAGTTATTAGTGAAAAGGCAAAAGAGTTGTTTGTTAATTACTATGTGGAAATGAGAAAAAAGCACCAAATAACTGCAAGGCAGTTAGAAGCGGCAATAAGGATAGCTGAGGCACATGCAAAGGCAAAGTTAAAGGATATTGTTGATGAGGAAGATGCAAAGGAGGCAATAAACATAATAACCGAATGCTTAAAAGAAATTGCCTACGACCCAGAAACGGGAATATTCGATGTGGATAAAATCTTAGGAGTCTCTAAGAAAGAGAGGGATAAATTAACAACCGTCTATGAAATAATTAAAGAGTTGTCTGAAAAATCAGAACTTGTTGAGCATGAAGACATTGCTGAAGAGGCAAAAAAGAGGGGAATTAAAGAGGAGGAGTTGGAGAATATTATTAAAAAGTTAATTAAGTATGGAGACATAGATGAACCAAAACCTGGGAGGTATAGATTGTTGTAAGTGATACTATGCTCAAAGACATATTAAATAAAATTTTTTGGCATCCTGATTATAAAAAAGAAGGTTTTGAGGTTGTTATATTGCATAGGGGGGCTGAAGAAAACAAAAAAATCATCTCTTTGGATGATGTAGAGATTAAAGGGAATTATTTAGTATATTTTGATACTTACATTCCATTACATAGAATCTTAGAGATTAGAAATAAAAAAACTGGTGAGATTTTATATAAAAAGAAGTAATAAACCTGATATTATAGCTAAGACGCTTCCATACAAAAATGTCATTTCTGGACTTATCTTCCATAGATAGCCGGCTATCAAACTTGCTGGCAAACTTGTTAATCCCACAACTGTATAAAACATCCCTAAGGCAGTTGCTCTAATATCTTCTGATGATAAATCTGAGATATAAGCTTTCTGATTTCCGGCAAATGATGCGTAGGAAATTCCATACAAAGCAAACAACAGTATTAAAGTTTTTTGAGAAATAAAGTAAGCAAATCCTAAAGAGACAATACCATAAAGCATATATCCAATAGTTAAAACACTCTTCCTTCCAATTTTATCTGATAAAATTCCAAATGGAATTGAAAATGTGGCATAAAAGATGTTGTATAAAATATATAGAGCAATAGGGATTACAATAGCCATTTTTTCATCTGCTATCATCAAAAATTCCTGTGCCCTTAAAATATAAAACATATAGCTAAAGTTACTTAGAGTAAATATAGCTGAAATTAAAATAAAAAGCTTTAACTCTTTTGATAAATTTTTAATTCCTATCCTAAATGTTATCTTATTATTGGATGTGGAAGATTTTTCTTTAACAAAATACAAAGGAATGAGAGTTAAAAATCCAATAAATGCCGCTATTAAAATTATCTGATTAAAATTATATTGAAGATATAGAATAAACAACAATGATAGGGTAGAGCCCAATATAGCCCCGGCGGTATCAAAAGCCCTCTGTATTCCAAACCCTTTACCTAAAGTTTTAGGCATGCTTTCAGATATTATCGCATCTCTTGGGGCTGTTCTTATCCCTTTGCCCATTCTTTCAAGGGAAGAAAATATAACAGCTCCCAACCAACTTTTTGATAAACCCAAGAGTAGTTTAAATATTGAAGATGTCAAATATCCTAAAATAACAAAAATCTTCCTCTTTCTAACTTTATCTGAGCAATAACCAATTAAAACCATTAAAATGTTTGAAATAAAATCCCTTAATCCTCCAACTAAACCAATAGATAAACTCCCTCCCCCAACACTTGTAATAAACATGGGCAAAATTGGCATTATCATCTCGCTACTCATGTCATTCAAAAAGCTTGTAAATCCCAATAAATATACATTTTTAGATAATTCCTTATCATTTTCATTATTTTCTTGTAAATTTTGCTTTACCATTCTCTCACCACAAAATAATGAAAGAAATAATAAAAAATAGTAAATAGTTAATTAGGCAGAAGCTCTTCTTGCAAAGTATCCTCCTGCAAATCCTATCAATCCCCCAACTATCGCAGAGATTATTATTCCAACATTATTTTCTTTGGATGTTATCTCTTTACCATCAACTTCCTCGTTAGTAACTATGTCAATCTCGCTACTAATATTTTTTATGTTATTGCTATTTTTATTTAACTCTTTTACCACATCTATGTCCATTTGGGCATAGTAAGAGCTATACTTATAATACATAACTTTGGAAATTGTGTCATTTAAGCTACTTCCATATTCATAATAACTTAGGGCTGAGATTGGAGTTATTCCCAAGTTTTCAGCTAAGTTTATTTTATTTCTTGCATATTTTTTGGAGTATTCAATGTCTCCAAATATAACTAATGGAACCTCTGCTTTTACACATGTTTCTATACTCTTAGCTATTGCCAATAAATAATCCCCAGATTTATACGCCTTATTTGCTGACTTTAAATCATTTTCAAGCTCATCAGTTGGTAGATTAGGAAATAATGTTTCTACATAGGTTGAAATTGTTTCTGCATTGTCCAAATACTGTTGAGCTAATGGCTTCAATTTAGATTCATTTATTACCTCACTGTTATTATCCGCTTCCTTTAAAGAAACCCACCATACTGCACTATCCCCCCTCATCTTTGCAAAGCTACCATACTTTATTGCCTCATCGTAATCTCCCAAATAGTAAGATTTCCATGCGTTATCTAAAAGCTCTTCTGCTTCGGCAATTCTCATTCTTCCTGCCAATATCTCTTCAAAGTTGTTAGTAGTTATATTCTTTGAATAAACAATTTTTTTATCACAACTAATTTTATCCTGGACATCGGTTAAGAAAGTTTTAACACCCTCCTCTCCAGTTAAGTATTTTAAAGTGTGTTCAATAGTTTCAAGTTTAATTAATGCGTTAAATGCAGAGCATGTTGCAGAATAGTACTTATTTTTTAGATATTCATCGTTAGCTCTTTCCAATAGGGTCTTTGAATTTGTTAAATCGTTTAATAGGACTTTTTGATATCCATATCCAACATAACTGGCATTCAACTTTTTAGAAAGATTTTCATACTTTTCATTAGCCAATTTTAAGATATTTTCACTCAACTTTTTCATTATACTTTTATATTTCTTTTCAATAGTGGGATTTTCCGAATATTCCTTCATAACTATCTTTTTGCCTGTAAAATAGGGAAGTGCCTCATAAATGCTCCCAACCTCTATAACCTTAACCCCCAATTTTTTGCCAAATTCAACTGCATCAACTTTGTTTCCATTCACATCAACATACCTCTGCCCTTTTGGAATTAACATAATTGTGCAGTTTGCTTTCTTAGCCGCTTCTATCTTTTCCAATATCCCTCCAACAGGCCCTACACTGCCATCTGGATTTATAGTTCCCGTCATCATAACATGTTTGTTTAAACTCCAATTCATCAACTCGCAGATGATTCCAATAGTCATCGTTCCGCCTGCTGATGGTCCCCCAACAACTGGGACATCACTCCTAACAACAATATATGTGTTATATCTATTCATGTCTTTTCCAGTTATTTCTCCAGCGACCTTCGCAGCAATTCTCGCAGAACCTTGCATGTCTAATTCAGTTAGAGGCATAGTATCCATAAATACATGCCCATTTCCTTTTGTAACATTAATTTGGATGTTTATTGGAACTCCTATGTATCCTTTGTCTGTCAAAGACACTGCTGGAGCTTTTATAATTACCGCAGAGACCGAATTTAAAAGAAAGGTTATTAATAGCAATGCTAAAATTTTTTTCATATTCCCCCTCCAAGTTTTCATAAAAGTATGTTATCTCAGATATACTTAAATAATTAACTCTAAAACAATATAAATTAGTGTGAAAGTAAAATAAAATGGTGTGAGTTACATGGAAAGAGAAAGCTGGAGTTCTAACTTGGGGTTTATATTGGCGAGTGTTGGTTCTGCCATAGGATTAGGGAACATTTGGAGATTTGGATATATGGTTTATACGAATGGAGGAGGAGCTTTTTTAATCCCATATATTGTTGCTTTGCTTTGTGTTGGTATTCCATTAATGATTCTTGAATTTGCCATTGGACATTATACAAAAAAATCTGCACCCTTGGCTTTAGAAAAATTACATAATGGCTCAGAGTGGGCTGGTTGGTTTGCAGTTATTTCAGGGTTTATTATAACAAGCTATTATGTTGTTATTATAGCTTGGTGTCTTTACTATTTGATAATCTTATTAATTTATGGCTATCCATCAGACCCAAATACTTATTTTTTCCAGAATATATTGCAAATATCATCTGGTGTAGAAGATATTGGAGGAGTTTCTTATGGAATATTAACATCTACATTAGCTGTTTGGGGAATTATAGCTTTAATTTTAAGTGCTGGAGTTAAAAATGGATTAGAAAAGGCAAATAAGATAATGATTCCTTTCCTTTTGTTTTTAGTAATTTTGTTAGTTTTGAATGCATTAACCTTGCCAGGAGCTTTAACTGGGATTGAATGGTATTTAACTCCAGATTTTTCAGCACTACTTGATTATAATGTTTGGTTAAGTGCATTCTCCCAAATTTTCTTTAGCTTATCCTTAGGATTTGGAATTTTAATTGCCTATGCAAGCTACCTACCTAAAAAAAGTGATTTAACAATAAATGCATTTACAGTATCTTTATTAAATTGTGGTTTTTCATTTTTGGCAGGTTTTGCAGTATTTGGAACACTTGGATATATGAGCTATACAAGTGGAATTCCATTAGATAAAGTTGTGTCTGAGGGGATTGGATTAGCTTTTGTTACCTTTCCAAAAGCACTGTCTTTATTGCCATTTGGAAGTAAGATATTTGGAATAGTATTCTTCTTAGCTTTAGTTTTTGCTGGAATTTCATCAGCTGTTTCAATTGTAGAAGCAAGTGTTTCAGCAATTATGGATAAGTTCTCATTGAGTAGAAAAAAAGCCCTACTCTATGTTTTAGCTTTATTTATTATTGTTTCACCAATATTTACTACTGGAGCTGGGCTGTATTATTTGGATATCATTGACCACTTCGCCTCTGGTTATTTGCTTCCAATAGCGGCAATCTTAGAGATTATAATAGCTATATGGCTATTTGGTGGAGATAAGCTTAGAGAACATGTAAATAAACTTTCAGAGATAAAGTTAGGAGTTTGGTGGAAATATTTGGCTGGAGTTATATCTCCAATAATATTGACTGCTGTTGTGTTGTTGGATGCTTCAAATGTCTTAACTTCTGGTTATGGGGGTTATAAAACAACTTATGTTATGTTAGGGGCTTTAATTATTCCATTGACATTTGTTGTAAGCATAATTCTTCAAAAAATGAAAACTATTAAAGGTTGATAACTATGAATGTTGGGGCTATAGCAATGTTTATATTTGGAGCTTTAATTTTGTGGGGAGGAGCAATTTATTTTTTATGGAGATCAATAAGGAGTAAAAATAATAGAGATGAAAATAATGAAAAATGTTAAAAAATCTTTTATTTTAGAGTATTTTGAAAAGAACTATAAGATTTTAGGTTTTATTTCCATACCACTCATAAAACTTACTCTCTACAAATTCTCTAATCTTTTCGGGGTTTAAATTATTGGCTATGCTATAAACTGCTATTCCCCCAGCTCCTACTCCCTCTTTTACTGAACCTTTGCAATAATTTTTTAAGCCCTCAATCCTTGCCTTTTCAAAATAAAACTTAGATGCTAAAACTGGAACATCCCCTATTTGCTCAACTATCCCCTTTAAATCTCCATTTTTATCATTTAAAACAAATTCAGTTGTTCCTATGGCTATTAAGTTTTTATCTAAGATATCTTTATTAATCTCTTTTATAACTGCTAAGACAGCACTCATCTGCGTTCCTCCAGCTAAGATAACAGGTTTATTTTTTTCAGCAAAGCTTATAGCTAAACCAGCAACAACGGGCATCATCTTATCTCCAACGGCATTTAAAACATCAAAGACAGATGAATTTTCATTTATATTTGCCTTTTTTAAACCCTCTCTAACAACTTTTATCTTTAACTCATGTGGATTGTTTATAGAGCCAGAGCTAACCTTCCCTTCTGCATCATAACCTAAGCCAAGCAAAACCCCCAAGGCAGTGGTTGTTCCTCCAGGAACACTCTCTCCAACAATCAACAACTCGGCATCTAAGTTTTTACCTAAGAGATAACCTTTCATATATAATTCCTTTGAGTTGTCCATTGCTTTGCCATCCTCTATTCTTCCAGTTGGCTTTTCATCAACCTCTATAAATGGAATTTTTGGCTTAACAAATGCCCCAGCATCTATGTGGAGGTTTTTTATATTTTTAAGTTCAACACATGCCCTCGTTATGGTTGCAGGTGTTGGTGAGCCAGTGGCATCTATTGGTGGCGTCTTTAAAGTTAATGATTCCCCATAAAAAACAAGCTCAACATCTGCTGATGGTGTGTATTTAATAACATCCTTATGAACTCCAGATATTGGGATTGATAATGTTGTTTCTATTGAAGAGATTACACATAAAAATAATGGGTTTTTTCCTTTAATTTTATCTAAGAAGCCGTTTTCATTTATTGCTATTATATCCATATTATCCACCAAAAATTAAATTTTGAAATATTTTTATATTTGAGAGTTAATGAACCTTCTTCATAAAGGAGTTTAAACATTATCTCAAATAAGTTTTATTAACTTTTAATTTTATTAACTTTTAAAAAGAACTATGTTTTTAATTAAATATTATATTCTTTGCATGCATAAATGCCTAAATAAAAATCGACATTTGACGATGTCTATTTTGATAAAAATCGAAAATGTTATATAATTGAACTTAAATAAAATGGTATTGCAAAATTGTAATGATTAATCATTATAAACTACTAAGTTATTAATAAATTTGGTGTTAGTATGAAGTTTGGAGACAAATACATACCTCTTGAAAAATTCAACAAAATGAGAGAGGAGTCATTAAAAAATCCTGAAAAATTTTGGGGAGAACAGGCAAAATGTTTGGACTGGGATAAGACATGGGACAAGGTTTTAGAGTGGAATCCTCCTTATGCTAAGTGGTTTGTGGGGGGAGAATTAAATGCATGCTATAATTGTGTAGATAGGCATATAAAAGGTAGTAAGAGAAATAAAGCCGCAATAATATGGGAAAACGAACATGGGGACTGTAGAATATTAACATACTATGAACTTTATAAGAAAGTAAATAAATTTGCAAATGTCCTCCAAAATTTGGGAGTGGATAAAGGAGATAGGGTAGCTATCTACCTCCCAATGATTCCTGAGGCAATAATAGCGATGTTGGCATGTGCAAGGATTGGAGCAATACATACTGTAATATTTTCAGGTTTCTCATCAGATGCACTTGCAGAGAGAATAAACGATGCAGGAGCTAAGGTATTGATTACTTCAGATATATTATATAGGAGAGGAAAAAAAATAAACTTAAAAAGTATTGTAGATAGGGCGTTATTAAACTGTCCTTCAATAAATTATGTTGTATATATCCACAGAGACAAGGATAATGACATAAAACTTAAAGAGGGGAGGGATTACCTTTGGGACGAATTAATGAAGGGAGCAAAAAAGTATGTAAAGCCAGTGTCTGTTGAATCAAATCACCCATTATTTATACTATATACAAGTGGAACCACTGGAAAACCAAAGGGGGTAGTGCATTCCACTGGAGGATATTTAGTTTATGTTACAAAAACCATGGAATGGACGTGGGGAATTAACGATATGGATGTGTTCTGGTGCACGGCTGATATTGGATGGATTACTGGGCATAGTTATGTTGTCTATGCTCCCCTAAGCTTAGGAACAACAACGGTGATATATGAAGGGGCAATAGATTATCCAAATCCTGGAAGAATTTGGGAAATTATAGAGAATCACGGAGTAACTATATTATATACTGCCCCAACTGCCATAAGGATGCTAATGAAGTATGGTGAAGAGTGGGTTAAATCTCATGACTTATCCACTTTAAGAATGCTTGGAAGTGTTGGAGAACCAATAAATCCAAGAGCTTGGGAGTGGTATTATGAGGTTGTGGGGCAGAGAAGATGTCCAATTACAGATTGCTATTGGCAGACGGAAACAGGAGGGCATGTGATTTATCCACCATTGGGTATCCAACCCGTTCCTTTAAAGCCGGGTTCAGCAACATTTCCGGGAGTTGGGATAGATGCTGATGTAGTAGATGAGGAAGGGAATAGCTTACCTCCAAATAAAAAGGGATTGCTAATTATTAAAAATCCATGGCCCGGGATGTTGTTAGGATTGTGGAGAGACGATGAGAGGTATAAGAAGGCATATTGGGAGAGAATAAAAGGTTGTTATTGCCCATCTGACTATGCCATTAAAGATGAAGATGGTTATTTCTGGATACTTGGAAGGGCTGATGAAGTTTTAAATGTGGCAGGGCATAGAATAGGGACAGCAGAACTTGAACACGTCCTCGTTTCACATCCATTGGTTGCTGAAGCCGCTGTTATAGGAAAACCTGATGAAATAAAAGGAGAAGTGCCAGTTGCATTTATAATTCCAAAAGGAAAGATTGAAGATAAAAAAGAAGCAAAGGAGGAGATTATAAAATATGTAAGAGATACTATGGGGCCTATTGCTACCCCTTCAATGGTATTTTTTGTTAATAAACTTCCTAAAACAAGAAGTGGAAAGATTATGAGGAGGGTATTAAAAAAACTTATATTGGGGGAGGACTTAGGAGATTTATCAACGATAGAAGATAATACAAGTATAGAGGAGATAAAAAAGGAGCTGTCTGATTTTGTTTATGAATAATAAAAATAATAAATAAAACAGCTAATCAATCAATGTTTAGCCCCCTCTTTCTTAGTTCCTCATAAATCACTTTTGGAACATTTGGTTTTTTTAATATTTCTTTTGCTTTTTCCTTTGACAATAAACCTAATCTAACAAGTGTGGCAACCCTATCAATCTCAAAGCTAAAACCATATTTATCATAAAATCTCTCCAATGCAACACCCAAAACTAAGCAGTTTGTTGTATATCCATCCAAATTAGGTTTTTTCCAAGGCAAATCTTTCAACATTTTATATTTCTCCTCCTCTTTAAATTTGTAAGGAGCTAATAATCTTATCATCTTTATACCTTCCTTCATATCTCTTATTGCTGAATGACCAAAAGGTAACTCATGCCCAGTAATTACATACTTCAACCCCAATAATTTAGCTACTCTCCAAACCTCTCTCAATATTAATTTTGAGCATCTTCTACAAGGACTTTCTCCTCTTTTTATTGCATCCTCAAATAAATCAGTGTAATCCCTATTTAATATCATCAAATCTACATGATAATATTTAGTTATATTTAAAGCATTCTCTACTGCCTCTTTGGCTATGTAATTGTTATCAACCATAACACACAAGGGGTTTAATTTAAACTTCTCCTTCAATAATTTTAATGCTAAAACACTATCTTTCCCACCAGAAAATGCTAAAATACAGTTATATTTTCCTCTTTTCTTTTTTAAATTGTATAATATTTCTTCAACCTCTTCTTTCATCTTTTCAAAGTTTGGAGGATATTTTAGCATTGTTAAGCAATCAACACATATTGGCTTTCCTTCATAGTTAATTATCTTTTTTGTTTTTGATGTATGAACGCAAATTGAACATTCCATATTCTCACAGAATAATGTTTATATACTCCAATAATATTAATAGAAACTTTACGTTAATTTTTTAAATAAAAGTTGGACTAAACATTATAAAAAATTTTATTGTTAAAAATTATGCTTAAGGGGAGATGAATGTTTTATAGGTTGTTGTTCGCATCACTTTGGTATATTCTACCAGCTTATGTGGCAAATGCATCAGCGTGCATATTTGGCGGAGGAACACCAGTGGATTTGGGAAAAAATTTTATTGATGGAAGGAGGTTAATAGGTAATGGGGTAACATATAAGGGTAGTGTTTTTGGCATACTTTGTGGAACATTGGTTGGATTGATACAGGGAATTTTAGTAGATTTTAATGTTCTTAGTAGTTTAGATTTTTATGGCACTGTTTTAGACCATGTTATATTGGCTTTCTTCTTATCGGTTGGGGCTATTGTTGGTGATGCAGTAGGTAGTTTTATAAAAAGGAGGTTAAATATTGAAAGAGGGAAACCAGCCCCATTATTAGACCAGCTTGACTTTGTTATTGGAGCTTTAGCATTTGGTTATATTGTTGCTCCAATACCATATGAGATGATAATTATAATATGCCTATTCACTATATTTATACATCTACTCGGGAACATAATTGCCTATAAGTTAGGTATTAAAGATGTTTGGTGGTAAAATGATTACAATAGATATTGAATTAAAAGACAAACCAGGAGAGTTGTTAAAAATATTAACCCCAATATCAAGGCATGGGGCAAATGTAATAAGCATTATACATTCAAGGGAAGAGAAAAGAGGGGGGAAAGTCCCTGTAAGGATTGTTATTGATGTTGATGATAAAGAAAAATTAAAAAAGATTTTGGAAGATTTAGAAAAGGAAGGGGCTATAATTAAAAAAATTGATGGAAAGGATAAAAAGGTATATTTGGATGTTGTGGTTATTGGGCACGTTGTTGATACGGATGTTAGGGATACAATAGACAGAATAAATGAAATAGGGCTTGTTGAGGATTTGGATTTAATTATGCCACATCCAGATAAGGAATCATCAGCAATGATGAGGATTATCGTTGATGAAGATAAAATAGAAGAGCTCTTTTATTTATTTGAAGAGTTAGAGAAAGAAAAGGGATTGTTGTTTATAAAATCCATATTTTAAACAAAATTTGGTGAGAGGATGGATATTATTATTATAGGATTTGGAGCTATAGGAAAGGGAGTTGCCAAGGTTTTACATGAAAAGAGAGAATATTTAAAAAAGAACTATGAGGAATTTAAAGTTGTTGCTATAACAGATAGTTCAGGGGCGGCAATAGATGAAGATGGATTGGATTTATTAAAGGCAATAGAAGTTAAAGAAAAAACAGGGAAAATTAAAAATTATCCAGAGAAAGGTAAAGAAATTAGTAGTATAGATGTTATAAGAAATGTTAAAGCAGATGTTGTTGTTGAAGTAACACCCTCAAACTTAGAAACAGGAGAGCCGGCTAAAACCCACATCTTAGAAAGTTTTAGAAGTAAAAAACATGTTGTAACAGCTAATAAGGGACCGTTAGCTTTATGTTATAAGGAGTTGATTGAGGAGGCAAAAAGGTATAATGTTATTTTTAGACATGAGGCATCAGTTGGAGGGGCAATGCCAATAATAAACTTGGCTAAAGAAACATTAGCAGGAAATGAAATCTTATCAATAAGAGGAATTTTAAATGGAACAACCAACTACATATTAACAAAGATGGAGAAAGAGGGTTTGGACTTTGAGACAGCATTAAAAGAAGCTAAGGAATTGGGCATAGCTGAAACAGACCCTACACAAGATATTGAGGGCTTAGACACGGCGGCGAAGATTGTTATCTTAGCAAACTCAATTATGGGGATGAATAAAACAATAAAAGATGTAAAGGTTAAGGGAATAAGTAGAATAACACCAGAAGCGTTATTTTTAGCTAATAAAAGGGGTTATACAATAAAATTAATTGGGCAAATTAAAGATAAACATTTAATAGTTGAGCCGATGCTTGTCCCAATAGATAGCCCATTAAATGTTAAGGGAACTCTAAACGTTGCAATGTTTGAAACTGATTTGGCAAAAGAGATTGTAGTCGTTGGGAGAGGAGCTGGACCTATAGAAACAGCTTCAGCTATTTTAAGTGATTTGATACACATTTACAATTCAATGAAAAAATGATGTTTATCTTGCTGAATGGGATTTATTTTTGATTTAAGGTTTTTAAAACTTATTTTTTTGATTTTATGAATTTTTATCAAATTTCTAAGGGTAGAGAATTTTAGAGATTTTATTTATTTGGATTAATTGAATTATTGAGATTTTTTGAAGAGTTTGGTTAATTATTTTCAGTTGATAATTTCCACAGCAATTAATTTTTATTTTGAAAATTAGAGGTTTTAAAATTCTTTTTGTAATTGTAGGGAAAAGTTTAAATATTAGTGAGGATATATAAATAAAAGTGGTTACCTATCCTTCGACAAAATAGGGTAGTAAAATATAAATATTAGGAGTGAATAAAATAACAATATCTCGAATGATTGCCCTGTTAAAATCAGACCGTTTCGGTATGGAAATATGATATAGCCAACTACTTGGCTAAGTATTTAGAAAGTTAAAATCAGACCGTTTCGGTATGGAAATGGGACGAGATTAAAAACTGATGTTAAAATCTTAAAGGTCAGTTAAAATCAGACCGTTTCGGTATGGAAATTTTGGTGGAATTTGTAGCATTTTGGCAATTCTGTATATGCTTGGTTAAAATCAGACCGTTTCGGTATGGAAATTCTTATTTGGCTGTTCATCAAAGTTTATTTTATCGCTTGTTAAAATCAGACCGTTTCGGTATGGAAATTATTAGCTTCCTTGCCATGCTTCCACCAAAATGAATGAAACCGTTAGTTAAAATCAGACCGTTTCGGTATGGAAATTTATATCATCATAATCGTTCTCATACTGTTTTATTATATTCTCGTTAAAATCAGACCGTTTCGGTATGGAAATTATGTTAAGTAGTCTTTATACTCCATCTCTATAAATGAATTAAAATCAGACCGTTTCGGTATGGAAATCTGGGCATAAAGGGAGGTTTCACTTAGATATGTTATTTCACAAATAGTTAAAATCGACCGTCTTAGTATAATTTGTATTAAATTAAAATAATATTAAATTAAAAATTATAAACAAAAAATTAATAATAAGAAATAAGAAAAATTATTCTTTTTTCCCAGCATTTTGTGAGGTAGGATATGGCATGAACTCAACAGTCCCCCTCTGCCTCACTGGTTGCTTATACAATTCCATTAATGTATAAACCTCTTTTGGAACGTTTGTATCTATATCTAAACCAAGTTTTTTAGCTTCTTCAACAGTTATTGGATAATCATGAGTCCATCTACCCTCTGTAAGAATTTTAGATAATTCTTTGGCTTTTTCCTCACCATATTTATCCTTTAATAAATTATATACAAAGTTTTGAACTTGATTTATTGCTTTTTTGGCAATATCTGCCAATATTAACGTTTGGTCGTCTGCTTTATCAACACCCTTCTGCTCTACGGCTTTAACTATACTTGGAGCAGGATACTGCCCAAGTTGCGGGTCTACGGGTCCTAAGACAGCATTTTCATCCATAATTATTTTATCTGCCGCTAAAGCAATTAAAGTCCCTCCACTCATTGCATAGTGTGGAACTATAACCCTCGTCTCTGCTGGATGTGCCTTTAATGCCTTAGCTATTTGGGTAGCGGCTAAAACCAAACCTCCTGGTGTGTGTATAATTAAATCAATTGGCTTATCTTTTGGAGCCAATCTTATAGCCCTTAAAATCTCTTCACTATCCTCAATGGTTATAAATTTATAAATTGGAATTCCAAACAAGCCAATACTCTCCTGCCTGTGTATCATTGTTATTACTGTTGAATTTCTTTTATTTGAAAGCTCTCTAAGTATTTTTAATCTTGCAAGTTGTAGTTGCTTATACTGTATTTGAGGAGCCATAATTAAATAAAAGAATAAAAGCCACCAAATTAACGAGCTAATAAAACCACTTAATATATCCATCATCTCCCCCCACTTCAAATAATTCTCTTTATCCAATTATCCAACCTCTCTAAGAAATTATCTTCTTTATCATTTATATTACTATTGTTTATTTTAATCTCTGGAATTTCTATTTTTAAATCAACATTAAATGCATTTTTGCAGAAGTTTTCATAATCAATCTCTACCTCTGGAATTAGTCCTCTACTTTCATCAGCCACTTTTCCAACACCATAAAGCTTTATGTTATATTTTTCAGCCAAATTTTTTAATTTATTGAAACTCTCCCAACTATAAACTTTATTTAAAATTATACCCTCAACTTCAATCCCAATATCTTTAAGTAAGCTATAATATGCCATTGCATCAACAAAAGCCCCCTCTATCCCGCTTATATTACAAGGACTTACTATATAAACAGGAAATCCAAGTTTTTTAGCTATTTGATAAGAGGAGATATTTTTCAATGCCGCTGTAAAAGCCCCCATAACTCCCTCAACTATTACATAATCATAGTCAGAGTTTTTTATATAATTTAAAAATTCCTTAACATCAACCCAACCTCTCTCTCCAATCTTTATACTGTTGTATTTTGTCATCTTCTCTCTTAATAAATAAAGGGCTGGAACTATATCCCTAACATCCCCTCCAATCTTGGCAACAAAAACTCTTCCCTCTAATTTTGCTGATATTGCGGTAGTTAAAAATGTTTTTCCACTATTTGACGATGTTGCCAATAAAATAATCCCTCTTTTTTTATTTTTATCTTTCTTGGCATTGTCTTTTTCAATACTTTCTGGATTTAACCTATATTTTAAAGCTCTCTTTTTTAATTCATCTTTTATTATCTTATTTTTTTCAAATATCTCTTCTTTCTCATCCTCTGTAATCCCCAAATGTTTTAAAAAATTGTCTCTAACAAATTCGTTATCTAAAAAATTATGAACCATTGTTCCAAACACTTTACCTTTAAAAGCTCCTGAAATAATTCCCTTTTCATTGCCAAGTTTATAATTTAATTTTTTTACTTTTGAAACCGTCAGTATTTTTGTATCTTTATCGACTATCTTGATATCTCCATAGGTGTGGCAGTGAAATCCCCCCCCTTCCCCTTCTCCAAATATGGACTTTTTTAATTCAAATTTAACCCTATCAGTGCAAACTAATGGATAAAATTCAACATCTAACAAACCTAAACCCTCTCTAATTATTGGAACACTGCTTTTTCTTCCAATGTCTATTTTTTTTGATAGTATTTGGAAGCCGCTACATATTCCAATAATATATCCATCAAAGTTGATTATCTCATTTTTTAACTCATTATTTAATGATTTGCTTTCAATTAAACTTCCTCCTGGTATTATTAAGGCATTCAAATCTTTAATTTCTTTGTAGTTTTTTTCATCTATAATCTTTGTTGGTAGGTTGCCGAAATCTTCAAATAATGGTAAAGACCCTTTAATATCCAAAATACCAATTTCCATAATTCCACCAGCTATAAAAATTTCAAATTGTGGTATAAATGAACTTAAAAGACAGAGAATTAAAAAAAGTAATAGAGGTATTGAGCTTAATATTTACATTTGAGATAGTTATCTCCTTCATTCTCTCAACATATAAACCCCCATATCAAGATTTATTAATAAAGTTGGATTATATTTCAATAATGTTTTTTACATTTGAGTTTATATATAATTTCTACTATGAAGAAAACAAGGTAAAGTTTTTTAAAGACATTTACAATATTGTTGATGCCATTGTTGTTATTGCCTTTTTGTTGTATTCTTTACAGATATTTTATTCAAAGGCATTCTTAGGGCTTAGAGTTATAAATCTATTAAGAATTTTAGTTCTGCTTAGAGTAATTAAACTAAGAAAGTCAGATGAAAATCCTGCATTAATAAATTTTTTAACATTGCTAACTATTTGCTTTATCTCATCATGCTTAATATGGGTTGCTGAATCAGATGTGAATCCAGCAATAAACAATTTTTTTGATGCCTTCTATTTCACAACAATATCAATAACAACAGTTGGTTATGGGGATATAACACCAAAAACAGACGCTGGAAAGTTAATAATAATATTTTCAGTCCTCTTCTTTATATCTGGCTTAATAACTTCATTACAAAAAGCATTAAAGGGAGATTAAATGGAAACTCATGAAAAAATAGAACTTGGTATTATTGTTATAATCTTCCTCATCTTAGCTGAAGCTATAATATTAATGACAGTTGAAGGTTGGGATTTTTTTACTGCCTTTTATACCTCGGTTGTTACAATCTCGACAGTTGGTTATGGTGACTATACACCAAAAACATTTATTGGGAAGCTTTCAATCATAATCTACATATTTACAGGTGTTGGAGCAGTTGCATATACCTTGGGTAATATAGCAAGTTTTTTCATTGAAGGACATTTTAAAAAATATTTTAGGTTGAGAAAAATGATGGATAAAATTAAAAAACTGAATAATCACTATATAATCTGTGGTTATGGGAGATTGGGGAAAGTAATTGCTGAAGAGTTTAAAAAATGTAATATCCCATTTGTTATAATTGATTCAAATGAAAAAATTTTAGAAGAAGCTCTTGAAAAAGACCCAAATCTTGTATGTATTGTTGGTGATGCCACATCAGACGATGTTTTAAAAAAGGCAAAGATAGAAAAAGCTAAGGGATTAATTTCAGTTGTTACATCAGATGCTGAAAATGTCTTCATAACCTTATCAGCAAAAAAATTAAATCCAGATATTTATGTAGTTGCAAAGGCAGAAAAACCATCAACATTGGATAAATTAATAAAAGCAGGAGCGGATAGGGCGGTCTGCCCTTACATAGTTGGTGGTATGGAAATTGCAAGAATAGCCATAAATCCAGATGTTGTTGAATTCATCCATTCCTTAGTAGCTACGGAGGAGGATATGGAAGTTAGGAGATACATTGTAAAAAATAAAGAACTTGATAACAAACCTTTAAAGGATTCAGGTATTAGAGAGAAAACAGGAGCTACAATTTTAGCAATTAAAAAAGGAGATAAAACAATAACCTCTCCTCCTCCTGACACGGTAATCAATATTGGGGACGTAATATATGCATTTGGAACCAAAGAACAACTTGAAAAGCTAAAAAAATATGTTGAGGGAACAATTTAAGTTAAAGGGCTGGATATTTAATATTTTAATTATTTAATATTTTAATTTTTATAATGTTGAATAATGGGTAATCATTGGAGGATATATATTAGATTATATTCTACAAAATAATTTCAAAATAAGCTTTTTATAAACAAATACATTTTAATTAATGAAATAAATATAATTGCCAATACTACTCCTAATAGAAGAATACCCACCCAGAATAGGAAACCTCCAATAATTGGCAATCCAAACCATTCAAATGTTTTCTTTAATACTTTATGCCTCTTAAAGAAATAATCCGACTTACTTGCACTACCAAATTTTTGAGAAGCATAAATCTTATACTGCTTATATTTTTTACTCCACTTTAACGCCACACCAACACCAATATGCTTATATTCCCTCCTTAAAATGTTTTCTCTATGTCCTTGGCTTTTCATCCAAAGCTTTACCATATTTTTAGCAACAACCTTTTCAGGAGCTCCCTTCTTAGCATAATAAAGCATACAATTCTCTCCAACATAAGCAGATGGATATCCACACTTCATAGCCCTTTCAGCTGGGTCTCTACCATCTACATGATGACCTAATTTATTCTTTTTAAGCATGTATTTAGCATACTTCCTTGCAGCTTTCATAAGATGTTTCTCTGGCTTCAAAGGTTTTCGTTTTCTTTTCTTTCTCTCCTTGTTAGTGTAATAAACAATCCACTTCTCAATTTTCTTTGGATTCATATTTACACCTATTTAGCCAGATAAATGTAAATCACCCCCTCCCTCCTTTATCAATTATCCATTAAGCCCTCTAAAGTCTTTAAATTTTTCCCCTCTATAAATTTACAAATCCAAATTAACAAATAAAACTAAGAATAAAAAAATAAAAAATCATTTAAATCCAAATAGCAGTTTTATCAACTCGATGGCATTGGGGTTAGTTATAATTATAGCAAATAGGATTATTAAAGTGTGGATGATAAGCTTATATTCCAACTCTTTTTTAACCATGTCAATCTTTCCTTCTAAATATTTAACATCCTCTTTCGTAGCTAATTCACTTCTCAACTCATCCTTTAACTCATTCTTAACCTCTATCTTTCCCTCCCTCATTAGTTCAATTATTACATCATAAAACTCCCGTGCCTCCTTCTCATCCTTAACCTTTTTAAGAATCAACTCATATAATTTAGCATAGGCAATAGCCATAACACCACCACAAAATCATTAATTCCTATTATTAACTCAAAGTATATTAAGGTTGTTTATTAAGAAGAGTGTGTCCAAGATGCTATCGTTATGGTTAAATATTACTATAATTAAAAATAGTAATATGGTAGCGAAAAGATGGGGTTTGAAAATATATGATGTAAAGGAAGTTTTGAGGGTATTCGATAATGTTATTAAGTATATCACACTGCCAGAGAATTTGAACCCGAAGAAATATTCTATCGAATTGGTACTTAAAGTTTTGGTTGTTAAGGAATTCTTCAAATTATCGTTAAGGGCGATGGAAAATTTAACTGGGGCCTATTTTGGAATAAAAATTAGTAAATCGGTAATTCATTTTTGGGAAAAGAAGCTAAAACCTTATATTTCCGAAATAGTAAATCAGATACTCGAACAACTATGGGATTTCGATTATAATGAAACCTTCATCGACTCAACAAAGTTTTCAAATAAAAGCAAGTCCCAAATAAAAATACACGTGATAACTCGTTATGATTCAATAAATAAGGTTTTATATCCAGTATCAATTAGTTTATCGAAATCAGAGTTGATAATTCCTCGTGGAGAGGGGAGTTTTTATGGGGATGGCGAATACGATGATAAGAAAGTGTTAAATAAAGTAGTTAATTTTGGTTACAATCCGATAATAAAGAGGACTAAAAGAGGAGTGAGGGGATACGGTGCTAAGAAGAGGGATGAAGTATTCGATGAGGAGGTCTATAAGAAAAGAAGTATTTGTGAAGGTTTCTTCGGAGCTTTAACCAACAGATTCGGAGGTAGACTAAACACTTTCTTAGAATCAACAATAATAACTCGAATATTTATAAGAGTACTCATCTATTCCCTAACAATTATGATAAGATATGAATTATAACTATAAAGTATCATCTTGGACACGCCCTGAACGGTGGAAAAATAGAGATTTTAAAAACAGATTTAAAAAATTTGGATGAATACGAATCAGATGTTATGAACTTTTTAATGAAGTATTCAAAAAACAATGTATTTGACCCCGAATATATAAAATTCCTTGCTCAGAAGTATAAACTCTCCCAAAGAGAAGATCAAAAATCTAAAAGATGAGTTAGATAAAATTATTGGAGTATCCAAGATATTCGTCAAAAGTAGTAAATACTTTCTTAGAAACAAAAGGAAGAAAGATAATTATAGCATTTTTAGTAATATCCATATTACTTGCAGTATCTACATATTTTACGCCTAAATATTCACAAACATTTAATGAGACATTTTACCTCTCAATAGTATTTGTTATCCAAATATTATTTTGGCGTTGACCCCTACATCTCTCTGTTTGGAAGGTGGAAAGTCAGTTATTATAAAGAAAAACTTGAATGGGATGCGTTTAAAAACTTTTTATCTAACTTAGCGATGATTAAAAAATATTCTCTCCGGAAGGACATATCAATTTGGAAGGACTGGCTTATTTATGGAACAGCTTTGGGCGTTGGAGATAAAGTCGTTGAGGCGATGAAATCGTTAGAAGTCTCTGAATTGACTGCCGACTATGTAATAATTCGCTCAAACTATGATTCAATGAAAAATTCCGTAGATAGTGTATATTCATCGACAACAAGTTCAAGTGGAGGATTTGGAGCAGGAGGAGGTTTTGGTGGTGGAGGAGGGGGAGCGAGATAGAAATAAAGAAAAATCCTAAATTCCAAGCCATAATTCATAATTTCTTATCAATTTTCTTTCAGTACCTATAATTTTTTTATATAATTCAAATGATTGTTTAAGATTTGATGTTATATATTGAACATTCTTTAAATTTTTTGTAAAATTGTCTAATTCCATTAAATTTTTTATATCTATTATTGAGATTTTACTAAATGAGGAATACGAAATAATACTTGGATGATACATCCAGATGTTGGTGTTATCTTTGTGAATGTACTTTGTAATTTCATTAGAAATTAAATAATTACAATTATATATACTATTTGATATTGATTTACCATAAGAATATCTTTTTTTAACATAAACATCTACTGCATTGTCTATATTTCTATTAATTTTATTAATTTTTTTAATATTTATTACAATTTTTGGAATTTCAACAGCACCTTTTGGTAATTTTATATTTTCCATTTGAATGAATCCAAAATTAGCTAAGCTATAGAGTTCGGGTAAAAATGGAAATTCATTTAGAATGAGTATATATCCCGATTCATTTTTAATATCATTTAATAAATACCCTTTATTTCCAAAATTTATAAAACCTTGAACATGCGTTATTAATATGTCATTGTTAACATTAATTAAAGCATCATCTGTAAGTGAAGTTTTTGGTATAACAACAGGAAATGGTCCAAAATATCTTACATTTAAAGTTTTTTTATGTATAAATAACAAATGTCCAGAAATTTCCAAACATTTCATTTCATTTCCAAAGATTTTTCTTTTAGATGTCTTTTTATTTGAGTAGTCTAAAAATACTACTCCACTAAACGGCATTAAATATTCTACCTCTCCAATCTCATTAGATATCGCCAAAAATGAAGTTATATTTGGAATTACACAGTTTAGATGCCAAAGACGTTTATTAATTTCAATGTCTTTCATGTAAAGTAGTGGTTTTGAATACAAATGTGAAAAATATTTAACTATAAAAGGCAGATTTGGATTTTCAATAATATCTACCTTGCCATAAGTAATTAAAGTTCCAGGGTATCTTTTGTATATTCTTGAATTTCCTCTTCCAGTTTGAAGTTTTTTTATACGAACAATACTCGAACTCAAATCTATATCAAGTTTAGTCCTAACCCCTCTAACTACTGGAAGCTCAATAAAAGAAAGTGGATAATTACCATATAAGTTAAACATAATCCTTGGTCTTTTGGATTTGTAATCAATATGTCTATCTTTTATTTCTAAATACATATCATAAACAAAAGGAATTCCATGAATATCATAATATCCATCACTATAAGAATATTCTATAAGCTCATCTACTTTTTTAATATGCTCCAATATCGTTTTAGATAACATTTCAATTTTTCTTTTTACTTCCATTTTTCCGCCTGCTCTAATATCATTTTATATGTGTTTCTATCATTAATTGCAGATATCCCAAATCTGTTAATACTGTCGAATTTTAATGTCAAATTTGCAGTAGATGTTAACAGTATTTTATTATCTATGTAGTATGCTTTATCATGATTTGACTTCATAATATAAACTTCAAATTCGCTTTCTTTAAGTAATTCATTAAAATCTTCAACCATTTTTTTGTTAGTTATTAGTTTTACTGAAATTCCTTTTTTAGATAATTCATTCAAAAATTTTATTCCTTCTTCATCAATATATGGAGAAAGAGCTACGAGTTCTTTTTTACATAATGATTCTATAATATTCTTTAGAACAGTATTTCCAGGACCTCTAAACCACTTACCTTTTAATATAATCTCAATAAATATTTTCACCAATTCTTTAGATGTGGTGATAGATTGACCCAATCCATCAAAGCATCCCTTATCAAACATTGTGCATGATGTACAACCATCTATACAATATGTAGGAAATGCTAATGTGAAAATGGTGTTAATTTCTTTCTTTATTTTTTCATTAATTGTTTCATCTTTTATAATTGAATCTATCATATCCCCATATTTTCCGTAACCTGTTCTATCTCCTTTTTTTAATTGCATATAGGTGTTGAAGTAATGTAAATCTAATACAAGCCCATTTTTGAGAAATTCAGAATAATGTTTCCTTAATTCTTCAATAACTTTAACATTATACATATACTGTGGATCTTTTTTCTTAAACATCTCAACATGCTTTGATATGAGTTCTTTATATGATTTTAACTGTTTTTCATGTTCTTTTAGTAAATTATGTGCTGATTCTAAAAACCTAATAATCATGTTAGTTAATGAACCAAATCTATTCTTAGTAGCTCCAATAATGTCTAATGCACCTATTGGGCTATTTTCTGCTATTAGTATTCTATAGCATTTATCAGTATCATCAACTAAGTATAGTAAATCTTCGGATTTAATTTCTAATTCTTTTGATAGAAATCCTAATAACAAATGAGCCAAAGTATGGAGCAATATGTACGTAGCGTTTTCTATAACTTCTCTGGCAAAAATTCCATTTACTTTACTTCCTTTTTTAAAGTTATTTCTAAACTCTTTGTATTTGCCAACTATATCTTTTAAATCTTTTTCTAGTAGTTGATAAGTATTTAATCCTTTATTGGTTGAAGCAATTAAGAAGCATTTTGATAACACAATATCTGAAATTGACACTTTAATATCAAATATGTCAATATTGTAATTATTAATCTCATCATTTAGTAATGATGAAATTATCGTTTTTATAAAGTTCTTATCTATTGCCAATCCTATGACATTGGTTTTTGCTAACTCTTTTCCTATAGGCGTTTCAAATTCAATATTAACTGGGTATATCCCTCCAGGAATATTAAATTGCACTCCGCAATATTCATCTTTTATCAAAACATTTTTTCCGTAGATTGGGATAACTCCATTAAAACTTTCAGAAGTCCCCAATTTTTTATTTGGAGTTTTTCTTTTGGGTACTGGAAATACTTTAGGATGTATTCTCCTACTCCAACTCCAAAGAGGGCATCTTTTTTTGTTGTTACTGGATATTATCTTTTTCCCATATACACAATATTCTTGAAATGGACAGTCAAAATTCCAGGGATCTGTTGATAATCCCCTACCCCACATGCAAAACCAAACATATGACAAGTTAGTTGGAGAATATGATACTTTACGACCATGTTTTAATGCATCATCTTTATATATCCTCTCAATTTCTTCCATAGATTTTCCTTGTAAAATCAGTTCTTTAAGTTTTTCAGACCCATACCTAAGTTTTATACCGTTTTTTAATGTTATGAGGACATAATTGTTAGTTTTTTCTCCAAGTAATTCAATTGCCTCAACAGATTCTAACTTATTTGTTGTATATTCTTTTCTTACTTTTCCTTTTATGACATCTAATTTCAATAATTCATTATTTTTAAAAGAGTAAGATCCAAATTTTGCATTTTTTGGGTTTATAAACCAAATTCTACTCCCTATAACACCTATTTTATTTTTTATAGCTATAGGTTCAAATGGAGGGTATCTGTAGAACAGTTCCTCCAAAGAATGAGATTTTTCTTCATTACCTACCTTCATAGAGATTATTTCAGATACTGGGTTCGCGGATATACTATGTAACCCAGTTATATAGTTCAATATCTGAACACAATACAGCCCTGTAGGATTATATAGTCCTGCTTTAAGATTTGTGATTATTGGAATTAAATATTCATCTTCGAGATATTGTTGAGTGTTTGTAAAGTATGCTAACTGTAAATTTATTTCCTTATATTTATCTCTTATTTCTTTAATATTGTCATGATGTTCTGTTAATTCTTTATAATATTCATTGAGAATATTTACAAAGCTTTCAAGTATTGTCATTTTATCCTTATACCGTCTATTAATAGAGTATCTACTAATATATTCTTCTATTTCATCAGATAGGTCTCTAAGAGTTTCCAAGAAACTATATACTTCTCTTTCAGTTTTATTTATTAAATTATAAATTTTTTTAGTGTCTTGATAAGTAACAACATTTGAATTTATAATATTATCATAATTTTTTTTAAATTCTTCTCTATATTTTTTAATTTTCATAATTAACTCACTATATTTTTCCCTACATTGTTTTAACGGTTCTAAGTATTCAGGATTTAATAAATTCTCAAACTCATTATTCCCTAAAAGTTCTTTGAGCTTTATAAAACAAATTTCTAACTTATTTAGGACCTCATTCAAATCTTCTACTAATAATTTTGCTTCATTTAAAATACTATGGGTCTTTAATAAATTTTCAAAATTATCAAGATTGTCAATTATGTAATTAAGTAATTCCTTTGAATCCATTATAATCCCCCTTTTATAATGCATTAGACCAATACTGTAAAAATTCTTTTAATTCTCTTTCAGTTCTAATTCCCCTTCCACTAGCGTATGTATTTCTACTATTTTGAGCAAGTTTTACAAGTCCTTTTGTTAGATTATATCTTAAATCTATTTGTGGATTAGCATAGGAAATAATAAGTTCTTTATCTTCATCTTTACGTCCCATAGGATCCAATCTATCCCAGATATGAGCATCATATATTAAGAAAGATTCTGAAGGAACTTTTCTTGTTAGAATAATTCCTAAAGTAGTTCTTAATGTATTTTCAGTTCTTCCCCCTCTTCCTATTCTCTGCCTTAAAGATAGTGGATTCTCAAAACCTGAGTTTAGTATAAATGAGACGCCTCCATAATCTACACCAAGTTCTAAGCTTGATGTTGAAAATACAACTCCAAGTCCTTTTTGGGATTTTAGCTTTTCCATAATTTTAGATCGTTTTTTAGGTTTTAAATCACTATGCATTTCACCTGTTAAATTTAAAAGTTCTTCTAATTTATCACCAGAGTTTAGTTTTTCCCTAATATCTTCTAAAAGTTTATTGTCTTCCACATATGGAACAAATGAATATGGATCATAAGGATCCTCAATATTAATGTGATCTTTTGGTTCTCCAAGAGCGATATTTTCTTCAAATCCACTTAATGTTCTTCTAATTTCTTTAATGTTTTGAATAAATATTAATGACTGTGGAGAATAACTTTTGTTTTGTTTTTCATATACATAATGTAAAAAAGACATCATTACTGCCCATAATTGTGCATAAGTACTCCAAGAATATTGTGGGGAGATATCATAAACTCCCATTAAAACTAATCTTTTTCCTTTGAATTCAATTTTGTTTTTAATCATAGTATCTCTAAAATCTATATGATGCATGTCTTCTATTCCAGTTAATTTTCTAGCAAAGTTTCCTGGAGATGGTAATGTAGCAGAGGATAGGATTATTTCAAAATCTGGCACATTTGTTATATCTTTTATCAATTTTATCAATATAGATACAAGTCCTCCTCCAAGACCAGTATATTCATGTGCCTCGTCAACGACAAGCAATGATAAATTTTCGAAAAAACTAACATTGATATCGTTGTTATTATTTCTCTGTTCTACTAATCTATATTCAACAGCCCACATATTTGAAATTAAAAAGTCCGGATGTTCTTTTCCCATGTCTTCTTTTGTGGCTTTGATAAATTCAAATTTATGACTATTTTCGCATTTGATAATATATTTATTCCCATGTTTAATATACATTAATTTTTTACCACATATTGGGCAGGTCATTCCTCTAAATAATTCTTTATTCTTTACATCCCTAAATCTTTTAGTATCTCCGTCCCTAATTCCGAATGTAATAGGTTCTATATTATAACTTTTAAGTATTTGATTTGCAATGAAGAGTAGTCTAATTACTCTCAAAGATTGGTCAATAGCCAAAGCTTTTCTTGGATATGTTAAAAGAACTTTTCCATTATTTCCAGTTACTTTATTTTTCAAAAGTTTAGCTACTGCATACAATAAAAATATTTCTGTTTTTCCAGCTCCTGTTGGAGCTGTTATTATAAATCCCTTTTTATTTAGAATGTCATTTTCTTTTAATAAAGTCATTAAAGAAAATATTTGGAATGCATCGAATCCCGAATTTCCTAAATATTTATTTACTATTTGACAGTAAATATCTGCTACTTTATCATCATTAAAAAATCCCTTCACCCTTCTATAAAATTCCTTTTCATAATCACTACTACCAAAAGGTTTTAATACCCTATCTTCTTTTGAAGGTATTGGAATTTTATAGAGTTTTAATCGAGGACCTACTATATATTCAACACCTTCATATTGAGTTCTAATATACGCACTTCTAATAGCAACATCGATATGTAATGTTCGATACTCATCTTCACCAAGCTTCACCAGAAATCCCATTTTTCTGAGTTTTTCAAATGCGTCTTTTCCAATAGTTTTAATAATTTCTTTAGAATTCATTGAATAATTAATATGTTCTGGATTTATGACATTAGTTTTTTGATCAACAATTTTTTTATATTCATCCTCTACAAGAGTGTGATATGCATTAATAAGTTTATTCCCACTTACTCCTACTATATTCATAATATCCCTCTAATGATGACAATAAATTAAATTATCTATCATTCTCTTAATATTAATATCCAAAAATATAATAAAAACTTTTTCAATGTGAGAATTATGTTAATTGATAAACTAAATTTAGATGAAGTAGTTTATATTTCCATAAAATCTTTAAAAGAAAAAGCTCGAAGGTTGCCTATACATAGTATTCATAGATGGTGGTCACGAAGATTTTCAGCAACTTATAGGGGAATTTTGTCTTCATATCTTTTAGATACTGATGAAATAGATATTTTTTACGATAGTTTTGATTCTCCAGAAATTTTAAAATATAAAGCTAATGGAAAAGTATTCTTTGAACCATTTTGTGGTGGAGGAACAGGGTTAGTAGAAGCTTTCATATGTGGATATGATGTAGTTGGTATAGATGTTAATCCAATTGCAACAAGAATAACAGAGACAACACTCTCAATATTATCAAACATGCATAAAATAAACAATGGTAATGACTATATTAATACTTCCATAAGAATTTTGGATGAGTTATTATTTGACTTAAAAGATTTTTGGATTTACAATGATTGTATTGTTTCTTATGTGTTTATTACGAGAGATAGAGTTCCTTCGTGGGTAGATACCTACAGAAAAGACAATAGAGAACATTACATAATAAGATGCCCTGAATGTTCCAATATATTTGAAACCACAATTAGAAAGGAAAATATATGTTGTCCTAATTGTGGAGAAAGTTTTGAAATGACTCACAAACCCGTATATAAAATTAATAAAAAAAATCTACCAAAAGCTACCAAACTTCATAGAATTTGGGCTGTTGAGCTCAGAGATCCAAATCTAAAATGGAAGAAAAGAGTACTGTCTGTTGAAACTAACGAAAGCCTATATGAATGGATATACCACAGTTCAGAAAGAGCAAAGGAGCTTAAATTTGAAATTGAAGATGAATTTCCAATTTGGGAATTAAAAGAAGGAAAACGACTAAAAAGAGAAGGTATTAGTAAATTAGATGAGTTATATACATGGAAACAGTTAATTACCTTCAAGATGTTTGCAGAAAAAACACAGAATCTACCAAAATTATATAAACTTCTTTATTCATTAGCCCTTAGTGAGACAGCAAAATCATCATCAATACTTGCAAAATGGCATTCACCAATAGGAGAACCAGTTCCAGCAGGAGCTATGAAAACTTACTGGGTCCCGGAATATACTGTTGAGACTAATCCAGTTGCTCATGTTCCGAATAAATTGAGACCCTTAGCAAGAAATACACTAGCATCGTCCATACGAACCCATACAAAGATTTTTGAGTATAAAATACAAAATATATCTTCAAAATATAATATTATTTTGGGAGATTCTGAAATTGTAGAGTTCCCAAACAATATAGATCTCGCAGTAGTAGATCCTCCATATTTAGATACTGTTCAAAGTTATGCATCAATTAGTTTGTTACATTATGGAGCTTTAAAAATTTATGACAAGTTTTCCAATTTTGAAAACAAAAACAGTTGTCTAAATTTATTAGAAGTAGAAAAAAGAGAAATTTCAAGAAATGCTGAACAATATAAACATAAGATAACAGAAATACTGAAAAAAATAAGAGAAAACCTAACTGAAAATGGTAGAGTTGTGTTTTTATATAATAGAGTTAAGTATGAAGACTGGAAAATAATTGCAGAAAGTTTTAGGGATTCAAATCTATATCCTACTGCAATTTACTGGATTCTGGGGGAGTCACCTGGAGGGTTAGCTCGTTCAAAACTTAGGGGAATATTTGCTATAGTATTGTCTAAAACTCCATCTGATGAAATTAACATCATATTTAAAGATGCGATTAATAAATTTATAAAATTGACGAAGAATAAAATAAATATTGATAAGAAAGTTGAAAAAATGGCTTATGACAGTATGATAAAATCAATATTTTCAGCGTATCAATTGGACAATGATGTGATAAAATGAAAAAAGTCATAATAGTTGGTGCTGGACCTGGAGACCCAGAGTTGATAACAATCAAAGGAAAGAAGGCAATAGAAGAGGCAGATGTCATAATATACGCTGGTTCATTGGTTAATGAAAAACTTTTAGAATATAACAAGAAAAACGCTGAGATTTACAACAGTGCAAATATGAATTTGGAGGAGATAGTTGAGGTTATGGTTAAAGCAGTTAATGAGGGAAAAAAGGTTGTTAGATTACACACAGGAGACCCTTCTATTTATGGAGCTATAAAGGAGCAGATTGATGAGCTATCTAAATATGGAATAGATGTTGAGATAATCCCAGGAGTTAGTTCTTTGTTTGCGGCAACTGCCTCGTTAAAAGTTGAGTTAACTCTTCCAGAGGTCTCTCAAACAGTTATTATTACGAGACCTGAGGGAAGGACTCCAATGCCTGAAAAGGAAAAGCTTAGAGATTTAGCTAAGCACCAATCAACAATGGCTATTTTTTTAGGCGTTTCAATGATTGATAAGGTTGTTAAGGAGTTGATTGAAGGTGGCTATAAGGAAGATACACCAGTAGCTGTTGTATATCATGCCTCATGGGATGACGAAAAAATCATCAGAGGAACTTTAAAAGACATAGCTGAAAAGGTAAAGAAAGAGGGAATTAAAAAAACTGCCTTAATTATTGTTGGAGAAGTTTTAAATCCAAAGCATTATGCGTATTCTAAGCTTTATGATAAAGATTTTGAACATGGGTATAGAAAAATCCCACAAAAATTTTGAGGAAACTTTTTTTACTTATTTTTTCTCTCCTCTATTTTTTCAAGCAGTATCTTCAAATCTGTCTTTTTAGTGATATCTGTCTCTTTCTCTAATAGCTCTTTAACTTTTTGTTCAAGCTCTTCTAAGCTATTAACACTTTCTAAAAGCTCTTTAATAAACTCTATATTTGCCATGTATGGAAGGACATCATACATAAATAGTTCAATCTCTCTTTTTTGGTTCATACCTATCCCTTATGGCTATTTCTCTAACTATATGTGTTATCTGCCTTTCTAAGTTATCTATTTTGGCATACAATCTATAAATTAAATAGAATAAAATGGCTATGGATATGTAGATGATTGCGTCAACTCCCCTACCCACTCCTAATATATTAGCTATATAACCAGTGAATTCTGGGAATATTAAAACTAATACAACCAAACTCCATACAAAAATCCAAAATAACCCTTCATTAAAACTCATACTTCTCTTTTTTAACTGCAACACAACTCTTGACAAGGCAAACAATGCAAATATAACCCCAACTATTTGAATTAGCTCCATAAGTTTTCCTCCAAAATTTTTATAAGCATAGGAAACCCTAACACCTCTTCGCTATGCTCGGAGGTGTAAATTAGCATAATTGTTATTTTGCAAAATTTTTATAAATCTCTTTTATAAATACTCTATTCAAACCTATATATATCTTTGTCATTTTTAAAAAGGTTTAGAAAGTGTAAAAGAATAACTATAATTAGGGATTATTATGAGGCATTTAATTTCAATGAAGGATATTGGAAAAGAGGAGATTTTAGAGATTTTAGATGAAGCAAGGAAGATGGAAGAGCTTTTAAATACAAAAAGACCTTTAAGGTTATTAGAGGGAAAGATATTGGCAACTGTTTTCTATGAACCATCAACAAGGACGCGGTTGAGTTTTGAAACTGCTATGAAGAGGTTGGGAGGCGAAGTAATAACGATGACTGATTTAAAAAGCTCTTCTGTTGCAAAAGGGGAAAGTTTAATAGATACTATTAGAGTAATTAGCGGATATGCCGATATAATTGTTTTAAGGCATCCAAGTGAAGGAGCGGCAAGATTGGCAAGCGAATATTCCCAAGTTCCAATTATAAACGCTGGGGATGGGAGTAATCAGCATCCTACTCAGACGCTTTTAGATTTATACACAATAATGAGAGAGATTGGCAGAATAGATGGTATAAAAATAGCTTTTGTTGGAGATTTGAAGTATGGAAGAACAGTTCATTCCTTGGTCTATGCTTTATCTTTATTTGATGATGTTGAGATGTATTTTGTTTCTCCAAAAGAGTTGAAGATGCCAGAAGATATAATTGAGGATTTAAAAGCTAAGAATATCAAATTCTATGAAAAAGAAAGCTTAAATGATTTAGATGAAGATGTTGATGTTTTATATGTAACAAGAATTCAGAAGGAAAGATTTCCAGACCCTAATGAGTATGAAAAGGTTAAAGGTAGCTATAAGATAAAGAAAGAGTATGTTGAAGGAAAAAAATTTATTATTATGCACCCATTGCCAAGAGTTGATGAAATTGATTATGAAGTTGATAAATTACCACAAGCAAAATATTTTAAGCAGAGTTTTTATGGAATTCCTGTAAGAATGGCTATTTTAAAGAAGTTAATTGAGGATAATGAAAGGTGAATAATTTTGAGAGATGTAAAATATGTTGATGCCCACTGCCATATTGAAGATAAGGCATTCAATAAAAATAGAGATGAAATAATTGAGAGAGCTAAAAAAGAAAATGTTATAATAGTAACAAGTGGAGCGAGCTTAGGAGGGTGTTTAAGAGCTTTAAAATTTAAAAAAATGTATAATATTTATCTAACTCTTGGCTATCATCCTTCAAGGGTTAAGGCAGATGATAAAGTTGTAGAGAAGGTTTATAACTTAATTAAAAATAATGAGCATGAGATTTTAGCCGTTGGAGAGATTGGGATGGATGTTAAAGATGAAAACTACGAGAGGCAAGAAGAGATATTTAAAAAATTCTTATCCCTGGCAGAAGAGCTTGATAAACCAATTGTAGTTCATGCGAGGGGTTTTGAGAGGAAGATATTTGACATAGCTAAAAATAAAGTTGATATTATGTTTCATTGTTATAGTGGAGATATAGAATTAGCTAAAGAAATTGGAAGAGAAGGACATTTAATATCAATCTCAACATTGGTTTGCTTTTCAGAGCATCATAAAAAACTCATTGAGAGCTTGGATTTGGATTATTTAACTACTGAAACAGACAGCCCTTATTTATCTCCAATCAAAGGAACTAAAAATGAGCCAAGAAATGTTAAATTGGTTGTTGAAGAGATAGCAAAGATTAAGGAGATGGATGTTGAAGAGGTAAAAGATATCATTTATAAAAATGCATGCAAATTTTTTAAAACAAAGTTGTAATTATTTTATTAATTATTATAGTTCTATTTTTAAATTTAAAAATTGACTTTTTAATTTTCAATAATGGTTTATATATCTAAAAATATGACTTTTCATTCCAAATTTTAGAAAAATATTTATACTATAAAGAAAAGAACAAAACTTGGGGTTTAAAAGAACTAATAAAATTGGGGGAGAAAATGGAAAAAATCTGTAACGATTTGCTAAATATTGAAGGGATTAAAAGTGTTATTGTTATGTCAAATGATGGTAATTTAATATATAAAGGAAATGTAAAAGAGGAGGATATTGAAGTAATATCTGCCATTATGGGGGCAATATTTGGGGGAGCAGAAAAGTTTGAACAAACAATTGGTGATAAAATAAAGTATGTTATTATTGGTGGAAACTCATCAAAAATTATGTTATTTAAATGCGATGGTAAAATTATCGGGGTTATTGGAGGAGTAAAAATAGAAGATATTAAAGATAAAATTTTAGAGTTTTGCAATCAATAAAAGGAGGAATCTCTTTTTTATATTTTTTGCCTTTATTTATTTCTTATCTCCATAGTATATCTTTAACGCCTCTTCTAAGCTCTTTCCTTCAATAGTTATGGCATATATTGCATTGCACATCCTTATAGCGGCATCTAATGGCTTTTGATGGATATTTCTTCCAGTTGCGTTTCCTCTTGCTCCACTTATGTTAATTTGCTCCCAAATCTGTTTTAAAAATTTCTCTGGCTCTATACTTTTACCTCCAGCACATAAAACCCCAGTCCTTCCAGCGGCTAATACTGCCTCTTTAAACCTCTCTGCTGGATTATCGCACTTAGGGTAATTAACCTTAACGAAATCAGCTCCTAAGCAAGTGGCAACACCAGCAGCTCCAGCAATTAAGTGAGGGTCTCTCTCATCTTTGATGTTCTTCCCCCTTGGATAACTCCAAAGTATTGCTATTAAACCATGTTTATGTGCCTCTAAAATAACCCTTGATGCCTCTTCAAACATTATATGTTCATACTCACTTCCAGGGTAGATGGTATAGCCAACTCCCAAGATTTTTAGCCCAGAATTTTCTTTTAAATCGACCACATCCTTAACATGAACTAATGCCTTACTTATGGGGTCTCTTGTTTTAACTAAGTGAGTTTTTGAATTTATTTTTACAATATAAGGGACTTTTTTATAATCCATTCCATACCTTGCTATTAAGC
>JAMOTQ010000088.1 GCA_027068365.1 Methanocaldococcus sp. | reverse complement strand
GTTGCCCCAGCAGAGGGGACTGTCTTAAAGCCCCTCTCATCAGTTACCCCATAGGCGGCAAATAAAATATGAGATAGCTCTCTCAAAGTTAAAGGGGCGGAGCTATACTCCCTAATAGACCTTCTCTTTATTAAAACATCCTCTAACTTTATCTTCTCTATATCTGGTAGTTGAATCTCCATAGTATCACTCAATATAATGTGGCTTATATTATTTATTTTTGGTTTTCTCTTATAACTACTTTTCCTTTGTTTGATGGGATAATTTTTATTTTTGCATCCTCAAAGTCCCTATAAAGTGTCTTTCCTTCAAACAATCTATCTAAAAAAATAGCCAAAGCCGCAACTTCTGAATGTGGTTGATTACCAACGGATATGTTATAATCAGCAAGTTCATAGACCTCCTTTGGCACCTTCTCTGCTCCAACAACAACCAATATATCCTTATCTCTGCTTAACTCTCTAATCTCTGGCATCATCTCATTTATATTTGCCCCATACATCGTTAAATGAATTACAACCCCTCTCTTTTTAAACTCTTTTATGTATTTCCTCCAATGCTTTTCAACAACAAACTTAAAGTTACCACCCCAACTTTCTACAACCTTTTTAACGCTGTTTTCAACATGCTCATCTTCAACTGTAAATATTATCTTATCCGCTCCCAAAGCTCTCGCTGTTAAAGCTACATGGGTTGATATCCTCTTATCTCTATCTCCTCTATGCCCCAATCTCAAAACTTCAACAACCATAATAACTCCCTATTAGTTAATTTATTTAATTAATTTATACAACTCTTTCAAAGGAATGTTGTATTTCTTAGCTATTTTTTTCAAATCCTCAAATTCAGGTTTTTGGGAGATTATTTCATCATCAACTCTCCCAATTTTTACCCTAACATCTTCATTAAATAGTTTTATTGTTTTAAACTCCCTATCCGCTATTATTCTATCTATTTTAAATACCCTAATCCCTAAACTGCCTGTTTCCCTCATTATAATCTTAGCTATTTCATTAACTCTATCTTTATCAACAACAGCCCTTATTGTGTAGGCAGGTCTATTCTTCTTCATAAATGTTGGGATAAAATGTAAATCCCTAACCCTTCCATCTAAAATATCATGTAAATACCCCAACACCTCAGGTGAAACATCATCAACATTTGTTTCTAATAAAACTATATCTTCCCTCTTTATGTCTTCAATCTTAAAAACTCTTAAAGTATTTGGAAAGTTGTTGAAATCTTTATCCCCTGCACCATATGAGATTTTTTTTACAGTAAAACTTTCCTTAATTAATTTTGGGTTTATATACTTTATAATAGCCGCTCCGGTGGGTGTTGTTAGCTCTTCATTAATATCTGAGAAAAATATTTTAAACCCTTTTAATATCTCAGCAGTTGCAGGAGCTGGAACTGGATATAAACCATGCTCCGTCTTTACAAAACCATTTCCTACATTTATTGGTTTATAAAAGCAATTATCTTTTAAATTTAACTTATTTATTATATAAGAAGCTCCAACTATATCGGCTATTGTATCATAATTCCCAACCTCATGGAAATGGACATCTTCAATATCAACGTTGTGAATTCTGCTTTCAGCTTCGGCCAATATTTTTAAAATTTCTAAGGCAGAGGTCTTAATACTATCTGAGATGTTGGCTTTTTTAATTATGTTAACAATTTCTTTGTATGTATTTGCTTCATATTTAACATCTTTTGGAATTATATTAACTTTATTTGCCAATATGTGACACTTTTTAACTTTTTTTATCTCTATATCTACATTAATAACTTTTTTAATGATATTTATAAGCTCTTCTTTATCAACAAAATCAATCATGGCTGATAAAAACATATCTCCACTAATCCCAGAAAATGGGTCTAACAAAAACATAAAAACCTCCTCTTTTATTTTTTAAAACTTAAAAAGAGTTAAAAATTAAAAAATTTAATTTAAATAATCAGTTCCATAATCTACCTTATAAATCTTAAATCCTGGCTGGACACCAAAGTTTGTTGGGTCTATTGTTGCCTTAACCAATTTTATATGCTTCAATCCATAGCCATCCAAGAAGTGCAATTTAGCATAAACACTATCCTCTAAGTTTCTTGTTGCTAACCAAGCATAGCCCCTTCCATTTGCCTCCAATCTAACAAACTCTGATAACTGCCCATCCTCATTTAATACAACTTCCCTAACACCCAAAGGTGTTTTAACATACAACTTATGTATCTTAAACACTCCCACAATCTTTGTTTGTCCATTTACTTTTTGAACAATTGCCGTTGATATGTTTGTGTTATTTATTAATGTAACATAATTGTAGCCATATACATTTACATTTGTCAAGATTGTCCCATTTCCTAAATAATAAGATGTTCCTTTATAAAATACCCCTTTCTCTCTTTTTTCATTTGGAGTGTTTGGTGGTAAAGAGAAGTTCCAGAATCCAAACATACTCCAAACTGGGGCTATGTCTGTCATTCTGTTGTAGGTTATTAAATAATCAGGATTTGGATGTTCAGGATGAGTTGCATTTAAAACTAACTTTGCCTCTTCATCACTTAAACCATATTTTTTAGTTAATATTTCATAAGCTTTACTCCTACTTACTGGCAATATTTCATTCAATATCTCAACGGTCTTTGAGACATTGTTATTTGTATAGTTCATTAGAACACTACCCTCTTTAAATGCCTCATCCCCACTTGTTGCCAACATCCTGATTATCCCAATGGATAGGTTTTCGTTTGATGTAGCGAAAGCCCTTCCAACCCAGTAAGCTCTTGGAGTGTTCTGACTTCCACCATCAAATGTTACCATCCTTCTTGCTTCATAGGTATAAATATGCCCGTTATCCCACCAGCAGGTTATAACTGAGTTGTTTGGAGCACTTGCTTTAATCCAATCTAATCCCTCTTTCCATCCGTCGTTAAATGTTGGAGCTGTTGAGAATGGAATTACAGCAGATAATGGTGGGATAACAACTCCAATACAAAGCAATATTGAAGATAACTTTATTATTACTTCCTTTTTATCATTTATTGAAGAAATAATATCTGAGATTTTATATACAATCAATATAGCCAATACAATTAAAAACCCGTAGGCAATTGCAGGAACGTAGGTTGTTGGCAGTAATATTTCAGAGATTTTTGTGGAGTATTTTGATAATATTATTAAACCAAATATTCCTGCTGGAATTCCTAATCCAAATACAGCAATGTCATTTTTCATTTTTAATAACCTATCTAACTGCCCAATGAGGATTCCTAAACCAATAGCCAATGGAGGAGTTGCCAATGCCGCAAACCTAATTCCTTTTGTTGCCGCATATAAAGTTACTGATAACCATATAGTCAATAATATGGCATATTTTACATCAAACTTAACTTTTTCATATCTTAATGATATAAATGACAATATTATTCCAAAAATTCCAGCTATTGCAATTGTTTTTGAACCAATAGCGTTTATAAATATTTCCCCCCATGAACTTGGTTTTGCAAGCTCTGCAACTGTTGTATAAACATTAGGCCAGCCAGTTGTTTGTGAGTATGTTGAAAGTATTTGTTTATAACCTAATGGCGAGGTAATTGGTGATATTGCCATATTTACTCCATATATTGCCGTTAATAATACAAGAGAGCCAATTATGTATAATGCTGACAAGCAAATAACATTTTTAAGGTTTCCAATATCTACGAACTCTTTTAGTTTTACCTGTGATTTTAACAATGCCAGTGCAATGATGTAGATTACTAAGAAAGCAGTTATTATATCAAATCCATACCACCAAGCCCCCCACATTTTTGGGGCTACTGCTGTTAATATTACAGCCAATAAGGCAAATAACTCAAACTCCACATTTTCATTTTTCATCTTTTTAATTCCAGCTATTATTAAACCTATTAAAATGAACGCCAATGATATTGCATAAAATAATGCTGAGGCAATAACCACACTTTCTCCTGAGGCAATGTTTAAATAAACTCCAATTATTAGCTCGGTTATTAATGCAATAATGATAAATAAAGATATAGGATTTTTTAAATCTTTTTTAAATAAAGCAGTTTTTTCTTGATTGTGTATTGCTTCAAGGATAAACCACACTATAAAGAGTATTGGTAGAACCTCAAATATTGGAGTGTCTGCAAATCCAGCACAGGTCTTATATAACAAACCAGGAGCTGATATTAAGGCAATTGCTCCAACAATTCCTCCAATGTTACTGTTTGTAACTCTCCTAATTATGAAATAAACCGGTATTCCTAACAACATTCCTAACACTGCTGGAACCCAGAAGGCGGCGTTCATAATGCTTACTGTTGCGTCAATAGAATGCCATATTTTATAAAGGGTTAATGTTGCCAAACATATAACTGGTGGTTCCCAAGGTAGTGGATGCCCTGGGGGAGCGTATTGGTATAAATCATAAGGCACTTCCTTCCCATTAACAACTTTTAACGTATCTCCACAATGCCCATTGTTGTAGAGATTTTCAGATAATCTTAAATAGTAATAGGGGTCTAATGCTAAAAGATACATTCTTCCATGCTCATCTGAAAACATGTCTTTTAAAAACTCGTTTCCTTGTGCAAATTTCATGTCTGCTGTTTGAGCCCTCAGCTGGAAGCTTATGAACATCAGCATCAATACAATTAAAAATATTTTTACCCAATTTTTTTCTTTGAAGAAGTTATTTATTTTCTCTATCATGAGTTTCACCCTTATACACGTAACCATCAATTACTGTTATCAATCCATTTTCTTTAATAATCTCATATAGTTTAGGCAAAACTTTATTTATGTTTTCTTCAACATCAACACATTCAATAATCACTGGGAGATTCGTGGCTAACCTAAATATGTCAAACTCTGCCATGCCTCTAACTCCATAACCGCATATTCCTTTATAGACGGTAGCTCCACTAATCCCCTCCTTTTTTAATACTTTAACTATA
Organism: Methanocaldococcus sp.; assembly: GCA_027068365.1. GTDB lineage: Archaea > AGJL01 > Methanococci > Methanococcales > Methanocaldococcaceae > Methanocaldococcus. Next base: position 2,136 of record JAMOTQ010000088.1, on the reverse strand, counting down.
TACCTATACATCAACTCCCCTTTAAATTTATCTCCCTCTTTTAAATAAATTTTTAAAATCTTTACTTTAATCATTATCCCACCAAAGATTATTTAAATATGAGTAGTGCCAAAACCCTACCAAAATAAACCATAATTAAACAGCCAACTACATTTATTGATATGTTTAATAGGGCTTTAAATAATAACCCTTCATCAATCAGTGCAAAGGTTTCATAAGAGAACGTTGAAAATGTTGTTAAAGCCCCGCAGAATCCAGTTCCAATAAGTAATTTATGCTCAGTTGATATTGGAATAAATAAAGAGCCATACAACAAAAATCCCAAGATAAAACTCCCTATTAAATTAACTATCAATGTCCCTGTTGGTATGCCAAACTTTACTGGAATAATTCCGCTGATTAAATATCTAAATATAGCCCCAAAAAATCCACCAACTCCTATTAACAACAAATCTCTAAGCATTCCAACACCTTTAACTGTTTTAAATTTTTATTTTAGTGTTCTCTCATAAACACAAACTGTTAAATATGAAAAGTCCTCATTAGCAATTTCTTTTAAGGATTTTAAGTTAATTTTTTCATTGGGATATGTTAGATTTTCTAAAACCCAGATTTTTGTATCTGGGTTTATACCATTATCTATTAAAAATTTTGCATCCTCTTTCAAATTGTTTGGTAGAAATATAACATTTTCATTATTTTTTATCAGATTTAAAAGCTTTTTTTTGTTTTTTTCTTTTCCATGTAGGGTTATTATATTATAGTCCTCCCAAGAAATTTTTAATCTTGCAGCTGCTATTTGTATGGATGAAATTCCAGATACAACCTCAATATCTTCTTTTTTAGCTCCAATCTTTAATAATGTTTTTAACAAACCACTAAAACATGGGTCACCCGTGGATAATATAACAACATTTTTATTTTTTATATTGTTGTTGTTTATGAGGTTTTTTAACTCCTCAATTAAGTTTTTTGTTAAAGTTATTTTTTTATCTTCATCTATATTGAACAATTTTAAAGCCCTCTCGCTACCAACAACTAAGTCAGCATTTTCAACTATTTTTATTGCTTTTAATGTTAAATACTCTTTATCCCCCGGCCCAATCCCAACAATATAAATCATGATTTCACTCTCAACATTCAAATTTCAGATAGTCATAAAAATAAAATCAATATAATATAAATCTTCCCATAATCTTCTAAAAGGTTCATCAAAAAAGTTTTTTACAATTTGTTAAGAGTTGTGACATCACATATTTATTGTGTGGTGGTGGTTGTGATTAATGACAATTACGATGTTGTAATCATTGGAGGGGGACCGATAGGTTGCATAACTGGGGAGAATATAAAAAACGGTAAAGTTTTAATTGTTGAAGAGCATCAATCAATAGGGGTTCCTTTGCAATGTGCTGGTTTAATTAGCAAAAATGGGGTTAAAGAGCTTGGCAATCCTAAGGGGGTTGTTAATGAAGTTAGGGGAGCTTATATTTGTTCAAAAAGCAATATATTAAAGATTGGGAATGAAGAGGTTAGAGCTTATGTTTTTGAAAGGAAGATTATGGATAAAGACATAGCTATAAGAGCTTCAAAAAAATGTGATTTTTTATTAAAGGCATATGGGAAAATTGAGAAGGATAAAAATGGTTATAAAGTTAAAATAACTCACTTGGGAGAGGAAATAAATTTAAATCCAAAGGTTATTGTTGGGGCTGATGGTTCCAAAAGTATAACAGGAAAAAAATTGGGATTGGTAAGTAATAAAAATAGGGAAATTTTGTCAAGTTGTCAGTTTGAAATGGTTAATGCCCAATGTGATGAAGATTTTGTTTATGTTTTTTTGGATAAAAGATATTCAGAGAGATTTTTTACTTGGATTATCCCAATGGGAAAGGATAGGGTTAGGGTTGGTTTGATAGATAAAGGGAACTGCTACAACAAGTTAATGAAATTTATAAATGAAAATAAAATGGCTAAGGAGATATTGAAAAATGCAACAATAACAGAATTTTCTACTGGCTCCTTACCAATTGGTTATTTAGATAAAACCTTTAAAGATAATGTTTTATTAGTTGGAGATGCCGCTTGTCACGTAAAGCCGTTGAGTGGGGGAGGGTTGTATTTTGGAGCAATAGGGGG
>JAMOTQ010000087.1 GCA_027068365.1 Methanocaldococcus sp. | reverse complement strand
TTTCATCAAAATCCCCACAATATTTAACAGTTATAAAATCACATGGAAATTTTGATTTAATTGTTTTGTAAGCTCTTTCACCATAAACTCCATCGGTTAAAATAGCAACCCTCACACTTTCACCATACATTTAAATTAACAAATATATTATGGTAAAAATAAAAATGGTAACCGGCATTGATACAAACGAAACTTTTAGTAAAAGGTTCATCAAAACATAATGCATTGCCTCGCTTCACTTGGCAATGCCTCTTAGATTATAGTAGGGCTGAACGTAGTGAAGCCCCGCTCTGGATATCCCAATAGGGCAGAGCCCTATGGAAATAAAAATGGTAGCCCGGCGCGGATTCGAACCGCGGTCCCGGGGTCCAAAGCCCCGGATGATAGGCCACTACACCACCGGGCTACATCAATGTAAGCATTCTTTACAATACACTTTCTCATATATATACTTTTCGGCGTAATGTTTATATATAGGTAGCGTTAATTTAAAGATGGAAGTGCCTCGGTAGCTCAGCCTGGCGGAGCGCCTGCTTGGTAAGCAGGAGGTCGCGGGTTCAAACCCCGCCCGAGGCTCCATATATATTTAACATTTAATTTTTAACTAATTTTTTTATTTAATTTTAAACCAACAATATCCATTTTCCTTTTTTATTATTTTATTGCCTTCCCACAGATATATTTTATAATCATCATTATTAGTTAATTCTCTCATGCAACTTGTTAAAATAGATGGAATTGGACAAGCACTTCCAGGAATCTCTGCCTCTCCAATCTGCTTAGGGCAATATTTACACTTATCGATTTTAACCCCTATCTCTCCACCGTTGATAACAACATCCTCACACATATCACAAAAATCAATTAAAAATTTTAATAAATCCTCGTCTTCTTTTGGAAGTTCTTCAAAAATATCTTTTAGGCATTTTGCTATCTTTTTACCAACTCCCATACCTATAACATTTGTAGTTCCCTGATTTAATATTCCCAATTTTGATAACTCTGCAATCATTGATGTTAAAACTATATGAAGATTTTTTAGGTTTCTATTTTGAAATAGCTCTTTGTATTTTACCATACCCCCACCATACTATGTTTTAATAACGCTACAAAATATTTAATATGGAGTATATATTGTTTTCCAAATTATCTTGAAAATAATTAAAAAATTTTTTATAAGAAGTATTAAAAAACATGAACAAAATAATATTAAAAAATATTAAAAATTATCTTAAAAATGTTTAACTTTCATCAGCTTTTAAATTTTTATCCTCATCCTCAACAATTCCAATCGACTTTAAAATATTTTTTAAAAATTCTATGGTTTTTAGCTTACCCTCTTTACTTCTAACTTCATAAACCTTCAATGGATTAACCGCTCTATATATCTCCTGTTCAGAAACTCCTAAATCTCTACTTCTCGCCTGACAAACTCTAACAGCAACATCGTTAATTTTTGAATCTGCCTCATCAGCATAATGAACAACATATGCCTCAATTGAGCTTGGTCTTGTTGGAGAGTGCTCCCCATGATGAGAAGCAACTATTTTTATTACTTCGATAGGAAACTCTCTCTTATAAAGTTCAGCAACAGCTAATGTTAAGTGGTCTAAGTTAAACATGTCATAATGGTCAAAGCTACCATCTTCTTTTCTTATATAATTGTATGGCTTCATTATATCATGCAATAAAGCTCCTGCAATTATATAATCTCTATTAATTTTAACTCCATAAACTTCTTCCAAAACATCAGCCATTTTTAGAGCTATTTTTGTTACTGATATTGTATGTTCTATTAAACCTCCTTCATATCTATGATGCCAATTTATACTTGCCGGAGCTTTTTCAACACTTATCCCAGTATCTACAATTCCCGGATGGGTTGCCTTAGGATTTTTTAAAAAATCTATAACTTTTTTTCTCAACTCTTCATCCTTTATTTGCTCTGCAAGTTTTATTAACCTCTCCATTAAAATCCCTCCTAAACTTTTAAATACATCTAAAAGTAGAGATAATATTTAATCTATTTAAAGGTGTTGTGTGATGATTGAACTTGCTAAGAATCATCTAAAAAGGGTTTTAGAAGTTTGTGGAGCCAATAGAGATTGTGAATATTACCCTTGCCATTTTGATGGTCAGGTTTGTTTGTGGTGTTTCTGCCCATTCTATCCATGTGAGGATGAGGAATTAGGAGAGTATATTGAAAGAAAAGATGGAACAAAAATTTGGAGTTGTATGAATTGTTTTTGGGTTCATAGAGTGGAGGTAGCTACTGAAATCTTAAAAGAGATTTTAAATTTAACCAAAGATAAAAGTATTGGTGAAGCTTTGGAACTATTGGATAATCATGAGTTAATGCTAAAAATAAAAGATAGAGTTAAAGAAAAATACCCCCAAAATAGGTGAAATTGTGGATTTGTTAATGATAACATATATTATTAACTTTATTTTACTTATTTTAGCATCAATTGCAGATATTAAAGAGAGAATTATCCCACACAAATACACAATTGCCATGATTATAATAAATTTGGCTGTTGGATATTACTATTTTGGATTCAATGCTATTATTGCATTCTTCTCTACTTTTATTTTGTGTTTAATATTAAGTATCGGGATGGGAGGAGGAGATGTTAAGTTATTTACCGCCTTAGCTCCTATTTTTGCGTACCCTGATTCTTTTGTGTTTTATATTCCAAAATATATCCTCTACTTAATAGCTATTAGCATGTTCCTTGCCGCTTTTTTCCCAATGTTTAGGATTTTAATAAGATATTGGAGAGATATTTTACCCTCTGCTTGTTATTTAACTATGATTCTTGGTATTCTATATTATTTTATACATACCTATAAAATCCCATACGCTTCAATAATTGTATGGGCTTATATTATTCTATCAATATTTATTTCACGAAAAGTTCCAAAATACAAAGAATATACAAAAAAATTGGGTTATTTATTTCCTATATATTTAGTTCTGTTTTATATTTTAGATAGGGACTATTTTTTCAATCATAATTTATTACTAACCTCTATAATCTATCTTTGTGAGTTAATCTTAATTTCTATTGTCATTTATGCCATTACAGGAGTTGAGATATCTGACAAAAAGCATGTTGAAGAGTTAAAGGAGGGGGATATATTGAGGGATGTTATTATTATAGGGGACGATAAAGTTGAAGTAAAAAACTTAAATATAATGAAGAGAATAAAATTATTGTTTGAGCATGAAATCAAAAATGAGAACAATGAAAAAATTATATTAACTGATGGAGAGGGGTTGTCCAATGAGGATATTCAAATAATAAAAAATCTATACAATGAAGGAAAAATTCCAGAAAAATTGAATGTTATAAAGACATATCCGTTTGTTCCGTTTGTTGTTGTTGGTTATTTATTTGTGCTAATGTTAATGTATTTATCAATAATATAATGTGTGTGGCAATTATGTTGCATAGGATAAAACTAAACAGAGGGCAGATATCTCTTGAATTCTCTATATTGTATCTTGCAATATTGATAGTGTGCCTTATTTCCATAAGTTATTTTCTCTCAGCAAATTTTACAAAAGATGATAAAGTTATAAACGATGTTGAAAATGCAGCAAAAACTTCCGTTATCTTAGTAAATTCCGGATATAATGGAATTATGCCCAATGATACTATTACCTATGTAGGAATCTCATGGTCTGATGATAAAAAAAATATACGTGTTTATATTTCACCAAAAAATTATATAACCCCCAAAATAAGGGATTTTATTGAGGAGTATATTTATAACACCACAAAAATAAACCAGAGTGAATATAACATAACAGTATGGACAATATAATCAAAAAAATGGATTAAATTTTACTAAGGTGATTATATGGTTGATACGTCAAAAATTAAAGCATTAAAGCAGAAAAGTAAGGGGAGAAAACCAAAACCTAATATAATACCAATTATTATTGCAGTAGTTGTTATTTCTATTGTAGCACTTTTGGCAGTAACCATTCCTTCTATAATTAACAGTATGAAGGAAGAAAAAATTCTAACTATTCAAAGTTTAGAGAAAACTAAAAATGATGCCAAAAATCAAATAAATGCACTATTTTCAAAATATCCCAACGACCCAAAAAAATCTGAATTTATTACTAAGATTAGTGCTGCAAAAAATGAAGAAGAAATAAAAAAAATCATTGAAGAAGCAAATAAGTATATTGCAATTAAAAATTATAAGGAAAATTTAAAAAACAGTATAAAACGTCTTTATGGTGATTACTATTTTGATAGTCCACTGGCTCAGAAAATAATTTCAGAAATTGATACTACTAATAGTATTAACGAAGCAAAGAACATTTATGTATCCAACTTTGAACAACTAAAAGAAGATGCAAGAAAGTATTACATTGAGAAATATAAAAGTCAAGTTTTAAATTCAAAGTATGTTAAAATAGTAATAGATGGAAAAGAGCATATTTTAACGAGAGATAAATTTTTAGAAAAATTGGAGGAATATGATTTGGCAACATTAAAAAAATTAAAAGTTAGTAGTATAAATATGTGCGAAGTCACCCTTCCAGTTTTGGCAAAACGTGTAGGAGCTCCTCCAAAACCAGGAGATAGAATAATGGTTTATGAATTTGTCAATGTTAGTAAGAATACTGTTGTCTTAAATAAAGATAAATTAAAAAATGAATATTCATTTTGGAATTTTACTGGAAACATTGCAAAAACAGGAATAATTGCAGTCCCAATATCTGAGGCAATTGTAAAAGATGTTTATGTTGTTTTACCGTCAAATTCTATAACATACTCTGAAACAAAATCCTCAGAAGTTACTTTAACTCAAGATGAAGAAACAGAATCTGCAAAAAAAGAGCTTAATATAGAATATAAACTTAATGGTATTACAAATATTTTACATGCGGCAGTTATGGGTAAAATAGATTATAATAAATTAACTTACAAGCTTGGTAAGTATGGATATAGATTAAATAAATTAGAAGATGAGACGCAAATATTCGACCCTGAGGTTATATACTTATTTGTTATTGAAGTGCCATCAGATAAATCATCTGAAATCGTTGGACTTGGATTTGATAATTCTGCTATTGCAAAAATAAGCGACTAATCGGTGAGAAGGATGAAACCGTCCCACATAATTTTACTGACAACATTATTTTTTATATTTTTTCCATTATCTTTTGCTCAAAATGAAACAACAATCCCTACAGAAAATTTAGGAAAAATTCACTTATCTTACAGTATTGTTGGAGAAATTACTAACTTAAATCCATATAGCGTATTTGTCGCAATACCTGATGGACAGATTGAAATTGAAGGTTCTGAAACCTTACCCTCTCCTAATGACGGAATCATTGAGCTAACTATGAACAAACCAGAAAATGTTATTTATTATCAAATAAAACCCGAAAAATTAACAAAATTTAATAAAAAATATGGTTTTTGGTTACCACCTTATACAACTGCAAAGATAAAACTTTCAGTTTATGATTACAACATATCACTAGATATTGAAGCCCCAACTGAATACAAATTCAGAGTTATAGGTCCTGCAGTATCTAACACCTATTACACCATAGATATAAAAAATATGTTTCCATATGCGTCAAAAGAGCATATAAAATTGGGAACATTTAAATTATATGTTAGTGGAGATATAGAAACGTCTAACAGTGAAAGTTTCAGTATTGTTTTGCCCCTTCCTATTGCGTTAAAGGATTATGATGATATTACCATAATAAAAGATGAACGTGCTCCTGATATATGGGTTAATTATTATGATTGGTACCATAACTTTATGAACACAAAGCATTATTATTTAAAAAAAGAGTTAGAAGATGATGAATTAAGTAGTGATTTTGACCCTACCATATCGGATGATGATTTTGATGATATCCATTTTAAAAAAGAATATTTCCCAGCAATGGCTTTTACAGTAAATAACGGCGGTGGAAAAATTGAGTTTTACTATGTAATGGAATGGAAGGACAAGAGTAAAAAAATTGAATTTCCTGATATAATTTAAGCTTTAAATAAGCTTTAAAATAGTTTAAAAATAGATATAAATAAATACATGTGGCAACATACAAAATAGAATGATAACATTAAAATTTTTATTTTTCAATTATTAATATTATTAAATTTTCCATATTATATTATAGTTTATATTATAGTTAAAGGGGTTTTACTATGAGAGGTCAAATATCTTTGGAATTTTCCTTATTATTTTTGGGAGTTTTACTTGCAGTTATCATCGCTGTTGGATATCCAGGAATGTTTGGACTAAAAAAAACAACTGAAATTTCTTCTATGAGTTTAGCTCATGCCGCAGTTTCTAAAATGAAGCAAAATATAGAGTTAGTAGCTGCTGCGGATGAAGGAACTACGAAAATTGTTTATATAAAATGCCCTCCTGGAACTTGGGAATCTAACGGGAATATTTTATATTTTTACCGTAATGGAAGCATCAAATTTAATATAACTACTGAATGTAGTATTAATATAAATATAAATGGAAACAAAACAATATCAAATGCGAGAATAATTAATGCTATTATAAAAAAAGTAAATAATACACATGTAAATGTTACTATCAACTTATAAATCACAAAAAAATAAAAAATTTTATTTTAAATCTTTGGTAGTTTTCTATCTTCTAATTCTTTTTGTTTTGCTTTATTCCAATTAGCAATATTTTGCAAATAACCCGTTATCCTACTAAATTTAGCTAAACTTTCAGAGCCACAATTTATACAGTTGTCTCTTAAACCTCCCATACTTAAACCACATTTATTACAAACGCTTAGATTTTTTGTGTATGTCCAGAAACCAATGTTAGTTTTTGTTATCTTTCTTGTTATGTCCATTAAGACATCCGGGTCTGCGGCACTTTCAATATTCCACACATGCATTATATGCCCTCCATTACACAATGGATGGAATTTTTCTTCTATTCTCACTTTTTCCCCTAAAGTTATTGGAGCATCTACCCTAACATGGGAAGAATTTGTATAATAAAGGGAATTTATATCATTTAAATCTCCCCTAACAACACTTATAGTTTCTTCTTTGTAGTATTTGTAATCCAACCTTGCAAACCTTCCTGCTGTACTTTCAGCCGGTGTCTGAGTTACAGTCCATCTCATTCCTGTTTCTTCTTTCAATTTATCGGCATAATCTCTTATATATCCAATAACTTTTTCTCCAAACCTTAGAGCTTCTTTTGACTCATGCAAC
>JAMOTQ010000086.1 GCA_027068365.1 Methanocaldococcus sp. | reverse complement strand
CTTTAGTCCATGCATGGGATTTATATAGGGGAAATGTCCCAGAATATGACGAAAAGAGATATTTAGAGGAAACCATAAGGGAGTTAGAAGAAGAGAAAAAGCTATTAGAAGAGGAATTAGCAAGAATTAAAAAGAGATTGGATGAATTAAAGAAAGATTAAGTGATACAATGGAAATGAAAAAATTTTTATGTTCCAAATGTCAAAAAGTCATAGAAGTTCCTTATGGTGTGCCAAAACCAGATGTTTGTCCTTACTGTGGAGCTCCCGCAACATTTATTCATAGAATAGACGCAGGAGGGAGAGGGTTAGGTAGAGGAAGAGGTAGAAGATGCGGAATGAGAATGATGGGAAGATTTGAGAGGGATTAAATTAAAAATTTAAATTTCTTTTTTTATTTTATATATTCAAGTTATTAAATATATTTATATAAAAATAAAAATTAAAATAAAAAATATAAAAATAAAGGGATTTATTTCTTCCTAATTTCTTTTAATGCTTCTTCAACATCTGCATTTTCATGAACTATCTTGCAGACAGCCCTTGTTATGCCAACAACATCATCGTGCTGGAAGATATTTCTACCAACTGCAACACCAGCAGCTCCTGCCTCCATAGCATCTTTAATCATCTGTAAGAACTCTTCATCGGTATTTGTTTTTGGTCCTCCAGCAACTACAACCGGAGCTGGACAGCCCTTAATAACATCTCTAAATGAATCAATGTCTCCTGTGTAACTTGTTTTAACTATATCAGCCCCCAACTCAGCCCCCAATCTTGCTGCATGAGCAACCAATTCAGGGTCTCTCTCATTCTTTATATGCTTACCCCTTGGATACATCATAGCAATTAACGGCATTCCCCAGTATTCGCATGTCTCAGCTATCATCCCCAAATCTCTGTATGCCTCCCAATCTTCGTCTGAACCAACATTCACATGAACTGAGACGGCATCAGCTCCCATTCTAATAGCTTCTTCAACAGTTGTAACTATAACTTTTTTCAATGGATTTGGTGATATTGCAGTTCCTCCAGAAAGATGAATGATTAAACCAACATCCTTGCCATATCCCCTATGTCCATGTCTGACAATTCCCTTATGTAATAAAACTGCATTAGCTCCTCCTTCAGCAACATCATTTACCGTTTTTCTTATGTCTATAAGTCCCTTAATTGGACCGTTTGAAACTCCATGGTCCATTGGAACTATAACTGTTTTTTCACTTTCTCTGTTGAATATCCTCTCTAACCTTACAAGTTTTCCAAGATTTTTTATGTCTTTAAATAATTCCATATTCTCACATTTACAAATTTTTATTGTTTTATTTGACATAAAGTTAAACTTTTAATATAGAAATATCAAAATCAATATTTAAAATTTGTGTTTGGTGATTTGATGGTATTTAAAGCTTATGACATTAGGGGGGTTTATGGTAAAGAGTTAGATGAGAGCTTTGCTTACTCCTTAGGAAAATGTATTGGTAAAAAATTTGAAAATAAAAATATATTAGTGGGGAATGATGTGAGAATCGGCTCTAAAAAGCTTTTACCATATTTTATAGTTGGTTTAAAAGAATATGCAGATGTATTTTATGCTGGAACCATCTCAACTCCTTTAATGTATTTTGGAACTAAAGGAAAATATGATTTGGGAGTTATATTGACTGCCTCTCACAACCCTCCTGAATACACCGGATTTAAAATGTGTGATAAAGAAGCCATCCCATTATCGCCAATAGAAGAGATAAAACCAATATTCAAAAAATATGAATTAACAGAAAGTATAAAAGAAGAAGCTAAAAATCTAAATTTGGATGATTTAAAAGTTGATATTATTGGGGAATATAAAAAGTTCTTTTTAAAGAGAATTCATAAATCCAATAGAAAAATAGCTGTTGATTTTGCCAATGGAGCCACAACAATAGCTGAGAAAAGTATTTTAAATGAGTTGTTTGAAAACGCTGTTTTTATAAACGATTATCCAGATGGCAATTTCCCCGCTCATCAGCCGGACACATTAAAGATGGAGTGTTTAAAAGATATTATAAAGGCGGTAAAAGAAAATAACTGTGAATTGGGTTTAATATTTGACGGAGATGGAGATAGATTGGGAATAGTTGACGAAGAAGGAAATGTTTTGAGAGGAGATATATTAACAGCAATAATAGCAAGAGAAATTTTAAAAGAAAAACCAAAAGCTAAGATAGTTTATGATTTAAGATGTTCTAAAATAGTTCCAGAAATAATTGAAAAATATGGAGGAATACCAATAAAAAGTAGAGTGGGACATTATTTCATTAAAAAGTTAATGCATGAAGTAGATGCTGAATTTGCTGGAGAGTTGAGCAATCACTTCTACTTTAAAGAGATTGGATACTTTGAAAGTCCATTGTTGGCTTTAAACTATATCTTAAAAGCTATGGATGAAGAAAATAAATCTCTATCTGAGCTAAATAAAGAGTTTAATAAATATCCTCACAGTGGAGAGATAAACTTTAAAGTTAAAGACCAAAAATACATCATGGAAAAAATAAAGGAACATTTCAAAGATTGTAAGCTTGAAGAGTTAGATGGGATATCCATTTACTGCAAAAACTTCTGGTTTAATTTAAGACCTTCAAACACCGAACCACTATTGAGATTAAATTTAGAAGCGGATGATGAGAAAACAATGAAGGAAAAGGTTGAAGAGATTAAAAACCTAATTGCAGAGATTGACAAATCTTTAAGTCAATAACTTCTCAAATTTTTTATGATTGTGTCTTTAATATACACATAACCAAAATCTTTATATAGTAGTTCGTAATTATAGTAATTTCGCCTGTTTTGGTTTGGAGGTTAGTGAAGCGGGGTAGGGTAGCCAGGTCCATCCCGCCGGGCTCATAACCCGGAGATCGGAGGTTCAAATCCTCCCCCCGCTACCATTTTTATATTTTAATATATTATATTTATATATTTGAATATAAGGATTAATATTTATCCAAAGATTCTAAATATCTTTGAAGCTTTTCTTGTTTTCTTTTTATTGAGAAACCAACTTTTATAGCAAAATTCTTAACGGATTCTTTTCTATGGATTGATAGCTCATAAAAATCGTCTTTATAATGGTAAATTTCTCCTCTAATATTTGATTCAGAGCCTTTTTTCTTTGATATATAAATTGTTGAATATATCTCTAATTTTTCTAATAAATCTTTTGAGAACTCTAAAAGCTCTAAATCATAGTTTCCCAATCTTACTCTGCAAATTCGTGGATTTTTTGGATGTATAAATACAGAACCTTCGCTATCAAAAAATCCTCTTAAAAAATCTTCAGGATACTTTTCAGCAACTTTAAAAAGTTCTTCTTTGTCTTGGCTTAAAAATTTATACAAACTTTTACTGCTCGCTTCAACATGCCACCTATTACTTCTTGTTTTCTCTTCTACATAGCTAATTGTTGGATTTAACCCAAGTTTTATCAAACTATTTTTAACAACATCTACAAAGTCCTTATCAACAACCTTAATCCTAAAATAGTAACTTCCTGTCTTTTTTCTGTAATAAATGTTAGCATCTCCAAAATAAACCCCTATTATATAAGAAAGCTCAGGAGAAGGAGATAAATCTATAAATTTTGTTTTATTGAATGGATTATTGCTATTTTTACACCATCTAATAATTGTAGATTTGGAAATTTTAATATTCCTTTCAACTTCAATCTTTTTAGATATTTGAGAATAGCTAAAATTTTGCTTCCTTAATGATTTAACATAACCCATAAGTTCTAATATCTCTTTTTGAGAAAGTTCTTTGAGATTAATCATGTTATCAACAAAATAGGAAATTAAGTAATTATAGAAAGAATGTCCCCCCTCCATCCTACCCTCTCTCATCCTTGGCTTTGCCACGTCGAGAGCGTGGGCCCTTAGGGGGGGGGTAAAATAGATTTTCCTGAGTTTTTAAAAGGTAAAGATATCATAAAGCAGGGAGTTTATTCTAATTTAAGTCCTTTTCTTTCTCTAATTTGCTTAATTAATTGTTCCTGCATTTCTCTTGGAACTTTTTCATAGCCAGCAAACTCAATACTCCATAGACATCTACCTTGTGTAGCTCCCCTAATAGCTCCAGCAAATCCGAACATCTCTGCAACTGGACACTTAGCTTTAATGATAGCCATATCTCCTTCTTGCTCCATATCTAAGATTTGTCCTCTTCTGTTGCTGATTTCTCTCATCGCAGCCCCCATGAAGTCCTGTGGGGTGTTTATATATACGTATTGCATTGGCTCTAATAAAACAGGCTTTGCCTGCATCATTGCATCTCTAATACCAAATCTTGCCGCTGGAATCATTTGGGCTGGTCCTCTGTGGATTGCATCTTCGTGTAAGACAGCATCTATTAACTTAACTTTAACTCCCTGACACTTCTCTGCTGCTAAAGGTCCGTTTTTCATTGCCTCTTTAAACCCTTGAATAATCAACTCTTTAACTTCATCTAAATGAACAATACCTCTTGTCATATTAACTAAAACGTTTCCTTCGTAGATACACATTACTCTCTTAGCTTCTTCTGGGTCCATTCCTGCCTTAATTAATTCTTGGACAATCTTATCATCTAACTTCCTCTTTGTATCAACATCTGGGATTCTACCTTCTTTGTATGCTTTTAAGACCCCTTCTTCTAATGGTTCAACTACAAAGTAGAGTTTGTTGTGCTTGTTTGGTGATTTACTCTCAACTACTGGGGATTTGTCTGTCACTGTTTCTCTATAAACAACAATTGGCTGTCCTACTTCAACTGGAATTCCTGCGTCTCTTTCAATTTTCAATTTTGTTATAATTTCAATGTGTAACTCTCCCATTCCACTTAACAAGTGTTCTCCTGTTTCTTCGTTAATCTCAACTCTAACAGTTGGGTCTTCTCTTGCAACTTGTCTTAGAACTTCAATTAATTTTGGTAAGTCCTTTGTGTTCTTTGCCTCAATAGCGACTGTAATAACTGGCTCACTGATGTGAGTTATTGCCTCAAATGGCTCAATTATGTGGTCTGGGGAACAGATTGTCTCTCCTGCTGATGCCTCTTTCAATCCAACTAATGCACAAATGTTCCCTGCTGAAATACTTTCTACTGGAATTCTCTCTGGACCCATGAAGACAGAGACCTGCTGAACCTTTGCCTTTTGTTGATTATTTACCATGTAAACTTCGTCTCCCTGCTTAATCTTACCACTGAACAATCTACAAACTGAAACAGCTCCAGCGTGTTTATCTACAATAATCTTTGTGATAACCCCTGCCAATGGTCCGTTAGGGTCGCAGTTAAGCATTGCTTTTCCAGCTTCTGATTCCAAATCCCCTTTCCACAAGTGTGGGATTCTGTATTTCTGAGCTTCTGGTGGGCTTGGTAAGTGCTTAATAACCATATCTAAAACTACCTCATGCAATGGAGCTTTCTCAGCTAATTCTTCTTGTTTATCTTCTTCACAATACTTTATGATATCTTTGAATGTTATTCCACTTTTCTTCATGAATGGAACTGAGATTGCCCAGTTGTTGTATGCTGAACCAAATGCAACACTTCCATCTTCAACTCTAACGAGCCATTTATCTTTAAATTCTTCTGGAGCCATCTTTCTAATTAAGTTGTTAATATCGTTGATAATCTTAATAAATCTACTTTGCAACTCTTCTGGTGTTAATTTTAACTCGTTGATTAATCTATCAACTTTGTTTATAAATAATACTGGCTTAACTCTCTCTTTTAATGCCTGTCTTAAAACGGTCTCTGTTTGAGGCATAACTCCTTCAACTGCACAAACAACGACGATAGCTCCATCAATAGCTCTCATAGCTCTTGTAACGTCCCCTCCAAAATCAACGTGTCCTGGAGTGTCGATTAAGTTAATTAAATACTCTTTACCTTCGTAGGTGTGAACCATTGAGACGTTTGCTGCGAAGATTGTAATTCCTCTCTGTGCTTCCTCTTCATCGAAGTCAAGAGCTAACTGCTCTCCTGCTAACTCTTTTGAAATCATTCCGGCTCCAGCCAATAGGTTGTCTGACAATGTTGTTTTACCGTGATCGATGTGAGCACAGATACCAATGTTTCTTATTCTGTCATACTTTTCCATCAATTCCTTAATTTTAGAAATCATTTTTGCTCTTTTTCCCATATTTTTTCACCTTCTATCTAAATTTTGTTCATTTTTTTAATTTTATTTTTTAATGGGAATATATACCCTAAATTATTGTTCAATATTAAACTTAAAGTTATATAACAAAATAGAAGAAAAGATATAAAAATTTTATCTTGCTGACTGAGCAACTCTCTCTGTCTCTTCTTTCTTTCTGACAGCATAGCTTTTTTGGATATCTCCTCTTGATGCAGCGATTATCTCTTCAGCTAATGCCTCTTCAATTGGTTTTTTACTTTTATGAGCAGCCATGTATGCTCCAAGAGCTATATTCCTTAAAGCAACATCAATTCTTCTTAATGATGAACAATCAACTGATTGTAAATAGACGATTCCTCCATAAGAGATTCTCGTTGTATCTTCTCTTGGTCCTGCATTTTCGATAGCATCAACTAAGACCTGAATTGGATTCTGCTTAGTCCTCTTTTCAATAATTTCAAATGCATTTTCAACTATTTTTAATGCTTTTAATTTTTTACCTGTGTTTTCTTCTCTTCTCATAACTTTATTTACTAATCTCTCAACAATGTTCATTTTAGCTTTTTCAAACTGTCTCTTTGTGTATCTTCCTGCTGTATGTGGGATGTAGATTGGTGTTAAGTTTATGTAGTTTCTTAGACCTGGGTCTTTAACAACAACATCCTTTGTGCTCCATCTTCCAAATACTTTAATTTCATCGAGTTCCAAATTACCACCTCATTCTTAACTCTTTACTCTTCCAAAATTGTTAATAAATTTAATATGGAAAATTTATCTTTTAATCTTCTCCTGTCTTCCTCTAACCAATTCTCTTAATGAGTTTCTACCAACCATTATAACCTTATACTTAACTCCTGGAATGTCCCCCTTAGCTCTTGGACCCTTAGGTCCTCCAATACCCTCAATAATAACCTCGTCGTGTTCATCAATGAAGTTTATAGCGTGGTTTCCTGGACAGAATGCTGTAACAACTCTACCATTTTTAATTAACTGAACTCTGACACACTTTCTAATAGCTGAGTTTGGCTGTTTTGCCTCTAAACCAACTTTTTCAATAACTATTCCCCTTGCCATTGGTGCTCCTTCTAATGGGTCATACTTCTCTTTTAATTTCAAAACTCTTCTAAC
>JAMOTQ010000085.1 GCA_027068365.1 Methanocaldococcus sp. | reverse complement strand
AAATACAAAATGCATAAGGTCTGTTAGAAAGAAGATTTTAAGGGATGTTGCCTCCCAATATTTGCCAGATTATATTGCTTACAGACCAAAGAAAGCGGCTCAATATGGAAGTGGTGGAGAGAAGATGATTTATAAGGTTGCTAAGAAATATGGATTTTCAAAGAAGAGAATTAATGAGTTTTTAGATATGTTGAAGAGGAAGATTGTTGATTATTAGGTGGGGGATATGGGGGAGGATAAAATAAAGGTTAAGGTTATTGATAAAAAGACTGGGGAGGTTAAAGATTTTTATAAAGAATTTATTGAACACTTAAAAATGAAAAAAGATTTTTGGTTAAGGGACTGTATTGTTGAAGGAGATATTAATATTTTTGATATTTATATGAAAATAAAAGAAAAAATTAAAGATAAAAATAGAATAAGGGAATTAATTACTAAAAGAGAGGATAACAAAGGCACGATTATGGAAATAAACATAGATATATTTATCCACATTGATAATGTTGAGTTTAAAGGGAATTTTATATCCTACAATAACAATATAAGTAGGAATATTGAAACAATCAAAACAATATTTAAAAATAGTATTGTTTTTGGTAATTCAATATTCGAAAAAGATATTGTATTTATGGAATCAACATTTGAAGGATTATCTATTTTTGGTAATTTAACATTTAAAGGAAAAGTTGATTTTAGCAAGGCAATATTTAAGAAAAAAGCTGAATTTAGTGGATTAATATTTGAGAAAGAAACTTTTTTTAATAATACTAAATTTAATAATATAGTATTTGAAAAAACCATTTTCAAATCAATAACTAAATTTGATGATATTGAATTTGAGTTATTAATTTTTTCAGAATGTATTTTTGAATATATTTCTCATTTTAAAAATAAACAAAGTGATAGAGGTTTTGCAGTATTTTATAAATGTTCATTTGGACATAAAGAAGTAATAATCGAAAACTTTCTTTTATCAAGAACTTCTTTTTTAAAAACTGATGTAAGGGATGTGTTAATATTGTGTGATACAGAGAATAATAAAATTTTAAGCCATGAGATATTAAATTTTAAAGAATGCATATTGATTAAAGAGGTTGATGAAGAGTTAGACAAGATAATATCTGGAGAGTGCAATAACTATGATAATCTTATGTTAAAATTACAAAAATTATTTGAAATTGAAAAAGAGAAACCTTATGACCTTACAATAATATTTATAACAAAAGTATTGCCAAAGTTAAGATTGTCTCTAAAAAGAATTATTAAAAAAAGAATTATTGATGTAATAATTTTAAAAAGAGAAATAAATTCAAAAAAATTGAAGTTAATAGTGAGTATAAATATACCAATCACTTTTCGTATGTTATTTATATATTTATATTTAAAAATTTATAAATCATTAGAGAAATTAGATGAAAGATATAGATATATTTATAAGATTATTGCTAAAGATTTAAACTATAAGTCAGTTCTTGCAGAATACAGAAATTTAAGATTATCTATAGAGAATAATAGAACTTATGTTGAAGCATCAGAATTATTCAAAAAAGAAATGGAGCTAATAAAAGAAAAATCTGGCATTTTTGAAAAAATTATTATTTGGTTTTACGGTAAAATATCTAACTATGGAGAATCAATATTTATGCCATTTTTTTGGACAATATATGTTATTTTTGTAACACCGTTTATAGTTTTAGACCTAAACTATATGTTGGGAAATTTTCCACAAGATTACACATATACTAACTGTTTATTTGATACATTAAGAGCATTTTTCCAACTGGGAATAAAAGATAATGATTCTCTAATGTATAATTATGAATGGCTTATAAGAATCATCTCATTAATTTTATTAGGTAATATTTTCATAGCAATAAAAAGAAGATTGGAAAGAAAGTGATGCCTATGTTTGAGGAAAAGCCATTAATTGGAATGGTTCATCTAAAACCATTACCCGGCAGTTATCATTACAATGACAACTTTGATGACATCATAGATTTTGCTATAAAAGAAGCTAAAAAACTTGAAGAGGCAGGTTTTGATGCTGTAATGATTGAAAACTTTGGAGATGCTCCATTTAAAAAAGAGGTTGATAAGATAACCATTGCATCAATGGCTGTAATAGCAAAAGCTATAAAAGAGGAAGTATCCCTCCCATTAGGAATAAATGTATTGAGAAATGACGCTATTGGAGCTTATTCTATTGCCTATGTTGTTAAAGCAGATTTTATTAGGGTTAATGTTTTGTCTGGTGTTGCATTTACTGACCAAGGAATTATTGAAGGAAATGCCCATGAATTAGCTAAATTAAGAAAGTTGCTTCCAAGTAAGGTAAAGGTCTTTGCAGATGTTCATGTAAAGCATGCATATCATTTTATGGACTTTGAAACATCTTTGTTGGATACCGTTGAAAGAGGTCTGGCTGATGCCGTAATTATAAGTGGTGAGAGGACTGGTAAAGAGGTTGATATTAAAAATTTAAAATTAGCTAAGGAATTGGTTGATGTTCCAGTTATTGTTGGCTCTGGAATAAATTATAGCAATTTAAAAATCCTCTGGAACTATGCAGATGGTTTTATAATTGGGACGTGGTTAAAGAAGGATGGAAATGTTAAAAATGAGATTGATATTAATAGAGCTAAAAATATTGTTAATTTAGCAAATGAATTAAAAATATGTCAATTTTGATAGAAAGTTATATATAGAAGTTCTAATATTTTTATTATTGACAAGAAATGAACAAAAATAGAATAAAGGTGATATTATGGACATAGTTGAGAAGGTATATAAAGAGGGGATATTAAAGTTAAAGGAAAACATTCCTCAAATAATAATTAATTTAGTAGTTGCTGGTTTAATATGGGCATTTGGTATTTTGGTATTTATTCCAATTGCTGACATGCTTGGAAACCCATACTTGTTTGGATTAACTGCTGTAAAACCAATAATCTCAGCAATAATTGCCATAGCTTTAATTATTGTATTGTTAAGAGTTACCAAGGACTTTGGAGAGTTAATGGATGGTATAGCTGATATAATTGCTGTAAAATTAGCAGGAAGTAGGGTAAATGAAGAAAAATTAAAGAGATACAGGAGAGGATTAAGAGGGTTGGCTTATTTAATTGTTGCTATAATAGCTTATTTGTTCTTCTTGCCAGTAATTTCAGGAATAACTCCTGTATTAGCTGGTATAATATTAATAATATTGGTTATATGGGCAGTAGTAGTGCTTATAAATATAGGGCATATATTCTCCGAGGAAATTGAAGAAGGCGTTAGAATTGCCACAAAAAAATTAGAGGAAGCATTAGAAAAGTCAGTGAAAAAAGAAGAAAATGAATAAGGGCTAATTATGAGACATAAAAAACTTCTAATTAACATCTTTTTATTATCTTTTTGGGTATTTTTGGCTTATCTTTTACCATACTACTTATTTATTTTTAAATATTTTGAAAACTATTTTATGGTGGATTTTAAAAAGATTGGTGCAATTTTTTTAATAGTTTTAGTTATCCTTGCTATTATTAACTTACTCTTATTGCTTAGAGAGATTAAAAAACTGATAAAAGAATTTCTATAAATTTTTAGCAAAAACCATATATATCCCAAAACTTTTAACTTCTTTTATCTTCATCTACAAAAGGGGATGATTATGGGGTATTATTTTATCAACTTATTTACATATACAATAATTGCTTTTATATTTTCAACAGTATTGTGTAAATTTCTAATGAAAAAGATGATTAATTATAAATTTGGCTATGATTTGCATAAAAAAGATAAAGTTAAAGTTCCAGAGATGGGGGGATTGGCAGTATTGTTTTCTAATGCTTTATTTATCCCATTTGTAAATCCAACTTTTGTTTTACCAATAATCACTGCTGGAATTATAGGAATTATTGATGATATAGCCAAATTATCACCAAAAGAAAAATTAATATTGTTATTTATTTCTGGTTTGATTTTAGGGTTTTTGTTTTATAACAATTCTTATGTTGATTTAGCTGGAGCTTTACTTATTGCCTTAGGAATCATGATTTTTTCAAATCTAACAAACATGTTAGCCGGCTTTAATGGGTTAGAGATAGGAATGGGAGTTATTGCCTCTATATCATTGGCTATGGTTTTATTTTTAGATAATTTCACAGCTGGATTCTTATCAGCTTTAATTTTTTCTGCTTCTTATTTTGGATTGTTAATCTTTAACAAATATCCAGCAAAAATATTTCCCGGAGATGTTGGAACTCTACCAATAGGAGCTTTTTTAGCTGTTTTAGCAGTTGTATATAAAGAATACATTCCATTTTTAATAATAATGATGCCCTATCTTATAGATGCCGCTCTAAAATATCTAAGTGCTGGAATTATGAGTAGGGATGAGCATAAACCAACAACTTTGGGTGAAGATGGAAAGTTATATTACATTGGGGGCTATCTCTCTTTACCAAGATTTATATTAAAGTATAAACCAATGAGGGAACCTCACTTAGTTATAACTCTATGGATAATTGGAATATTTTTTGGAATAGTTGGGATTTTAATATCATTAAAATTTTAATTAATAACAATAGCCCTATGGTTACAGATACCTTCCGTCCATACTAATAACAATAAGTTTTATTCCGGTGATTGTTTTGACGATAGATGAGATATTAAAAGAGGTTTTAAAAGAGATAAGGCCCTCAAAGGAGGATATGGAAAAATTGCAAAATAAAGCTAATGAAATTATTGATAAAATTTGGGAGATAGTTAAAGAAAACAACTATCCAATCTTAGAGGTCTTGTTGGTTGGCTCTTCGGCAAGAAACACCAATTTAAAGGATGACTACGATATTGATATTTTTGTATTGTTTGACAAATCAACGTCCGAAGATGAATTGGAAGAAATTGGGTTAAAGGTAGGGATTGAAGCAATAAAAAGATTAAACGGCTCTTATAACATAAACTACGCCTCCCATCCCTATGTTAACGGTGAAGTTGATGGTTATGAAGTAGATATAGTCCCATGCTATAAGATAGATTTTGGAGAAAAAATAATC
>JAMOTQ010000084.1 GCA_027068365.1 Methanocaldococcus sp. | reverse complement strand
AATAAAAAGATTAAACGGCTCTTATAACATAAACTACGCCTCCCATCCCTATGTTAACGGTGAAGTTGATGGTTATGAAGTAGATATAGTCCCATGCTATAAGATAGATTTTGGAGAAAAAATAATCTCTGCCGTTGATAGAACCCCTTTACATCACAAATTTTTAAAAGATAGATTAAATGAAAAGTTATGTGATGAAGTTAGATTGTTGAAGGCATTTTTAAAGAGTTTGAGACTGTATGGCTCTGATGTAAAAACTAAGGGATTCTCTGGCTATTTGTGTGAGTTGTTGATTTTACATTACGGTTCATTCATAAATCTATTAAAAGATGCTCAAAATTGGAGAGTTGGAAAGAAGATAATTTTAAAAGACATATTTGATATTTATAAAGATGTTGATATTAATAGGTTAAAAAAGTTTGATGAGCCGTTTATTGTCTATGACCCAGTGGACTTAAATAGGAATGTCGCCTCTCCGTTAAGCAAAGACAACTTCTGTAAATTTATATTTTATTCAAGAGAATTTTTAAAAAATCCTTCTATTGAGTTCTTTAATAACTATGCTAAAAAATTAGAGGAGATTTTGGAAGATAGGGAGCATGGTTATAGATTAATATTGAAAATCCCAAGGGAGGATGTTGTTGATGACATCATCTACCCACAGATGGAGAAGCTTCAAAAAAGTATAAATAAAGTTATTGTTAAACATGAATTTGTGATTTTGAATAGCAAGTGTTTTGCAGACAACAATTACTGCCATCTATATTGGGAATTTTTAGTGCATGAACTGCCAAAAGTTGCTTTAAGAGAAGGTCCCCCAATATTTGAGAAGGAGAGAGTTGAGAGGTTTTTGAAGAAGTATGATAAAGTTTTTATTAAGGATTGTAAGTTATTTGCCTATACAGAGAGAAAATACTGCCATGTAATTGATTTATTTAAAGACATTGTTAATGGAAATTTACAAAATATTTCTATACCCAAATATGTAAATCCAAGAAATGGAGAAATCATTGAGTTGGATAGTTATGGAAAATACGAGTAATTTAATAAAGAATGCAAATGAATTTTTGGATTCTTTAAATGAGATTAATCAGAAATTGAAAGAAGTAGTTAATAGAACAAATAAAACGAAAATTGACAAATCTAAATTAAATGATATTATATCAACCTTAGAGAAAAACTTAGAGATTTTACAAGATTTAAAATCAAAGATGGAGTTTTTAGAATTTGATTCCCCATATAAAAATGTTGGAAAGTTGAAAGGATATGATAGTGAAGGATTACAAGAGATAGCAAATTACAGCACATATTTAAGAAGGATAGCAAGTGAAAAGAAGGGAATATTAGAGAGAGTTAGGCACGCATTAGCTGCTCATAAAATTGCCTTAGCTCACTTAACTGAAGATATTGGCAACATAAATTTACCTCCAAACCTACCATTAGATGGCTCTTATAAAAAGATAATGTTTGAGTTCCCCCCTTACTTAGTTACAACCTATAAGGAGTTTTTAGATATATTAGAGCCAAAAGGTAGAGGAATTTTAACTTCCTACACAATATCCCTTATAGTTATTGATAAGGGAAAGAGGGAGTTTAAGAGGGTTAAAGTTGAAGATAAGAACTATGAGAAATACATCAAAGAGAAGTTTGGGAACGCTATAATCACTTCAATAAAGAGGAATTTCTCAAAGAATAAGATTATAGATGACCAGTATGTTAGGAGAGTTTTGACTATCGGCTATCTCAACACTTACAAGGATGAGATTGAGAAAGCCATAAATGAAAAGATTGATAAACTGCTCAATGAAGAGGAGAAAAAGTATCTCAACAGATATTTGGAACTCTGCCTATTGTTTAGAGAAGAAGCAGATGTAAGTGGAGGTATTTTAGATATTAGATGCATGGAAGAGAAAAAGCTAAAAGAACTCGAACTTAAAGAAATTTTAGAGAAAGAAGGGCTGTATAAAGATGGAGAGCCAATTGAACCATTAAAAAAAGCTATTAAGATTAAAAATGAGCTATCCAAGACAATATCAAAGGATATTTTAATAAAAAGATTTTCTGAGGATGTTTTTAAATTTTATCTATACAAAACACCAGATGAAAGGGCAAGAAGTAATTTATTCCCATCTATTATGATAAC
>JAMOTQ010000083.1 GCA_027068365.1 Methanocaldococcus sp. | reverse complement strand
GTAGAATCTTAAACCTCAAAAGGATTGTCATCTCCAAATGCATTTTTTTCAATTTCATCAGTTTTTGAACTCTCAGCATTTATAAAATCAATTTCCCACAATTTAACAAGGTCTAAGTCCTCTCCTCCATATTTTCCGTCAAATTTATCCACCTTAACAATTGCAGGAACTTTTATGCAAGGTCCTAAAATTATTGCCTCACCAATGTTTAAGCTCGTTAATTGTCTAACTAAGTCCTCACTTAAATTTTCAGAAGCCATTTGAACGTGTTTTTGGTCTGTTGGCTCAATAAGCTTAGATATTATTAAGTTAGAGCATTGGGATAATGTTTCAGCATCTAAGGTTTTAGGTCTTTGGGAAACTAAACATAAACCCACTCCAAATTTTCTCCCTTCCCTTGCTATCCTACTTAAATAATATTTAGCCCTTGTTTTTCTATTTTGTGGGGCTATTAAATGAGCTTCTTCAAAAATCATAAATATTGGTTTTGCAAAGTCCCTCCCCTTATCTATAATAATCTTTTTTCTATCATCTAAAACTGCCTTTGTTATGTAAGAGACAACAATATCCACAGCATTTTCATCTAACTCCTCCATTGGGATTATATTGATGTAATGCTCTTTAATATCATTTATTGGATTATAATGGAGGGTTATAATGTTTTTTCTAAATTGTAGCATATCCTCCAATCTAAATATGGCTGTTTGGATACTACTCTCATCTTTTTTATAATTTTCATTTGTTTTATACTCTTCCAACTTTCCAATTATTGCATTTATATAGTCATCAACTGTGCTGAAATCACTTTCCTTAAAATTTTCTTTAACCTCTTTAATTGCCTTTCTTATGTAGGGTCTTTGCTTTGTTGCCTGGGCATCTACGCCAGCCAAATCACACAAATCATCATAATTTATATTATAAATGTTAATCTTTGGCTCAATAATATGAACCCTTAACTTTTCACTTTTACATGATATATTCCTATACTCTCCATGCATGTCAAAAACCAAAACCGTAGCTTTAAGTTTATTCAACTCTCTCAACAAAACAGCTACGGTATTTGACTTCCCCATTCCAGTCATTGCCAATATTGCCAAATGTCTTGAACACAATTTATTTGCATCTAACTTAACTTCAACATCTTCCCTTGTGACTAAATGACCTATTTTCAAATGCCCATTACCAAAAACCTTTTTTAATAACTCATCATCAGCCCTGTAAATTGGTATTCCCGGCTTTGGGGGAATTCTCGGTAATTTTAAAGCTCCCTCTCCATCTAAATCTCTAACATCTCCTAAGACCTTTATCTTTCCTAAAATGTAATAAGATGAGTTGTCCTCAAAATCCCTAATTTTTTCCAAATGTTCAATATTTAAAATATCCTCAAAAGCCATATTTCCTTGGATAGTGCTTTCAACCATTCCCAATAATTCAGAGTTATCATAATTTATTTTAACATAATCCCCAACTTTTGGTGCCTCTTTAGCCAAAAATGTTAATTCATCAATCCTCGTCTCTCCTATTGTGTATCCAATAATTTCACTATCCATTTAATCACCGCTATTGTCTATTACCTTTATTTTTAAATTACTTTCCTCATTTTTATCTTCTCTACTTTCTTCTTTTTCTTCTTCCTCTTCTAATTCATCTTCATTAATTATAACTCCTCCCTTAGTTCTTGGGGCAATATCTTTTATTATTTTCATAATATCCTCATTCTCATCAGCAATTATTTTAACAAATATCCCGCCATGTGTGTCTATATCAAAATTCACAGCCCCTACATAAGCGGCTTGTTTATTTAAATA
>JAMOTQ010000082.1 GCA_027068365.1 Methanocaldococcus sp. | reverse complement strand
TCTGCAAAGTCCCCGCCACCGGGAATGATAACTATCTTTTTATTTTTTTCTCTTGCATAGTTTTTTAACGCCTTTAATAATGGCTCTGCTTCATAAGTTAGCGAGCCACCAATTTTTATTAGATGCAAATTAATCACCCAGCATGGTGCATAATTAAAAGACTTAAATATAGCGAGATAAAAAATAGGATATAAAAAATAAAAAATATAAAAACCGTTGTGAATAGGATGGACCCTGTTGAAATAGTTATAACTTCGATAGATAAATACCTAGTGGTTTAAAGTTAACAGCGTGTTTTGATTTTTTGTGGGTATGTAAATTTAGTAGTTTATTAATTTAAATTTATAAATACAGTGTGATAAAAAAGAATAAACTTCCCAAATAAATAAATAATAAAAAAAGGTGTATCTACCCTTGGAAAACCGTGACCTTCATTGAAGCCATAACGGCTACTCGGCACGGCCGCCTTGTGGGTAGAATGTTGGGGTGGTTTCATCCCTGCGGAAGGTCGCCACCCGGGACATATATTAATTTATGCAAATGTGGTATATATATTTTATCTATATTTTATCACAAACAATTTTATTTTTCGAGCCAGCCGAAGTATTTCTCTATTATATACCAAGCCCCCTGTGGAGGGATTAAGCCAACCTCTGTTATTATAGCATCTATATACTTGGCTGGTGTTACATCAAATGCCGGATTTCTAATTTTTATTCCTTTGTATTTGTCTTCAAAAACCGCAACTTCCTCTGGGTCTCTTTCTTCTATCTCAATTAACTCTCCAACAACGGTTTTTGGATGGAATTTATATGTTTCAGCGGCTGTTAAAAAAGGCACTCTACTCTCATTAGCTATTAAAGCAATTTGAGAAGTTCCTATTTTATTTACCAAACATCCATTAGCAGTTATAGCATCAGCCCCCACAACGACAATATCTATATCTTTTATAAAGTATCTAACTGCGGAATCGACTATTAAAGTGACATCAATGCCATAATCGTAAAGGGTTTTTGCCGTTATATAACCTTGATTTCTTGGTCTTGTTTCTGTGCAGAAAACTTTAATATCTTTCCCCTCATCATAAGCAGTTTTTATAACACTTATTGCCGCCTCAGAGTTGCAGTGGGTTAATATTGTATCCCCATCCCTTATTCTATTAGCCCCAAACTTTCCTATCTTTTCTATGGCTTTTAGTGAAGAGTTGATGAATTCATCAGCCCTCTCTATAACTCTTTCTTTTGGATTCTCTTCATTTAACCCCTTTAACACATACTTCACAGCGTTTGGTAGAGAAACAGCCGTGGGTCTTGCAGATATTAATATATTTCCCGCCTCTCTCATTTTATTTTTGAAGTCCTCTTCACTTAAATTGTTGATTTTTAGAGCATATTCTTTTAATGCCTTAGCCGCGGCTCTCCCTATTCTCCCCGCTCCCCTAATCTCCATATTTTTGATTTTTTCGTAGGTTTCTTTTATAATATCCCACTCACTCATTTTAACACCAAAAAATTTGTTATTAAAATGTATTGCCTTTTTAACATAATAAGTTTTTGTGTAAAATTTAACTTAATATTATCACAATGTTTTTTCAGAAAAAATGATTTTTCAATTGTATGTCATCAAACATTAAATTTTTATTAAATTATCTCAATTCTTACCTTATTCTTTTTTGCAGTTTCTTTTGCTTTGCCTGTTAATTTTACATTTCTACCAATAACAAACATCGGCTTTGCTCTAATTTTATTTGATTTCTTTATATGCTTTTCAATAATTGGTAAAGTAATAGTTTGTTTTCCACTTTTTACTTCAACAGCGTATTTATATCTTCCTCTTCTCACAATTGTTTGTTAAAAAGCGATTATTTGTTACATTCTAATAATTTTTTATGTTTTTAGAATTTCAATTAAAGTTTTAAGGGATTCTATATTATAATTTATCATTATTGTTAAAATTACCAATACAACTAATAGAAACCATATAGGTCCTTCAACTCCAAAAAATTTTACTTTTTGAGTTAAATGCATGTATATTTTACTTAACATGTTGGTTAGATAGTTCAATACCATATTTTTATAATTTGTTTTATTGTATTTTTTAATTTCTTTAAAAATGTCTTCTATCATATTTTTATATTTTTCAGTTTCTTTATCATCTACATCCTCAATAATCAAAAATTCTAAACCTTCTTTTAACTTAGATAATTTTTCGTTTGATATTTTTGGAAGTCCATTATTTTCTCTCCATTTTAAAAAGTTAATCATAATCAATTTAATTAATATGATATATTTATCCATTTCTTTTTTACATTTATTATACGTCATATTCAAAAAAATTTCAAAAGTTTCTTCTGCATATCCTGTATATCCGGGAAATAATAAACATACACCGCTATTATCTTTAAAATTCCTAATATAATCGCAACATTCCCATAATTCATCTAAACTGTATCTTTTTAAAAATATTCTAAAATTTTCTGAAATTAAATAGCTACCTATTTTCATATCCAAAAAAGAAGCAAATATTGGCTTTATCTTTGGGTTATGCTTATAATTTTTTGCCATATTAATAAGAGATAAATTATTCATAAGTATCACCAAAAATAAAATATCATGGTTTAATCTTCTCCAATTCCTCCATCAATTTTATTGTTTCTTTTATTACATAAACAACTTTGTAGATGTGTTCTAATTCATCAATTGTTAGTTTTTTCCCTTTTCTTCCTTTTAGGTATTTTTCTATAACTTTATATCCACCGATTTTAAACTCCCAAACATCTTCATCAATCCCTAATAAAATTGTTTCTTTGTTTATTTTGATACCTTTTTTCTTTTTATCATATTTTACACTTTCAACTTTTAGGTTGTCTCCTTCAATATCAATATCTGGTGTTGGAATATTTTTCATTAAGTGAAGTTCAACTAACTTTTTCCCAATTTCTTTATATTTTTCAAAGGTTTCTTTGTCATATAAAGGAATTCTTGGGAAATCTATCTTTAAAAATTCTTTGTATTTCTTTCTATATTTTGGGTCGTGTAAGATTGCATAAATATAATAAAGGAAATCCTCTGGTGTTGCATTATATTTCTGTTTGATTAAATCTAAAACTTTCTTTTTAATATTTGGAACTTTTTGGATTTCTTTGGTTATTTTGTTTTTAATGTATTGGTAGAGTGGGAAAATAACTCCTTGGTCTCCAACATAAGAAGAAGTTATACCTCTTTCAGTTATTTTATCGGTAATAAATACATGCCTAAACTCTGGCTGTGCCTGTCTTGATGCAACAAGTCCAATATTTTCTCCTAAAATGAAATGTTTCATAACTTCATATCTTGGATAAGCAACAAATGAACGGGACTTATCAAAGAAATAAGTCCATCTAATATCAAATGGCCTATATAGGATTGGTTTAATTCTATGCTCTCTTATTTTATCCCAATCCCTATCAAATTTGTAAAAATCTTCTTTTAAATCTTCAATAACCTTTTTAAGTTTCCAATCTCTTGTATCTTTTATATTATATTTCTTCCTTAATTCTTCTTCTTTTAAACTTAAAAAATCTTTTATCGTTTTTTCTGTCTCTTCTGGCGTGTATGCAATTGCTACTTTATCTTTTTGTGTTTCTACTCCTGATGAATTGATTTCAAAAATATCTGTTAATTTCAAAAACTCATTATATTCCTCTTCCAAACTCATATCCTTTGGAACAAAGAAATAATATGGTTCTTTTGGCTTTAACTCTTTCCAATCAATAGTTTTAACTGTATTATTTTCTAAAAACTCATATTTGTCCTCTCTTTTAGTTAAACCAGCATCATGGACAATTGAGTAGTAATAAACCTTACAATTCTCTGCTTTATGCCTCCCCTCCTTCAATTTAACAAAAATCCCTATGCAAACTCCTTGCTGAATATCAAAGACGTTCTCATCCTTCTCTCCTCTTCTAACATTTCCATGTAGATTTAAAATATAGATTTCATCAAAAACCTCCATTAAACACTGTCTCATCCTTCTATGCACTAAACCATCCAAATAGGAATTATTTGTTATAAATCCAACAATACCTTTTCCATTCTTTTCAATCTTCCACTGTGCAAATCTAATAAATTTAACATATTCATCTTGTAAAGCTCCTTTCTTTTTCTCCTCCTCAACTCCTAAACCAATTAAATAATCTTTCATTAACTCATGTATCCATCCCTCACTTGCTCTAACTTCATACGGTGGATTTCCAATAACTGCAAATATATTAACCTCTTTCTTAACCCTATCTGCCTCTTCCCTCTCTTTATCTAAAACTCTCTCAAAAAGTCCAGATTGTTTTGGATTTCTCATTAAATCTAAAGCATTTGTTAAATAGATGTTAAACCTCTCCTCTCCTCTCAAAGTTATATGCCAGTTGTGTAAAAGCATAGACAACTTTAAATGAGCTACCAAATAAGGAGATATTAGGATTTCAAATCCATAAATATTCTTTAACAATCTCTCTTTTAAATAAACTTGAAACAAAGTACGTTTAACATTCTTATGCACTTTTTCCAAAACAGTTGCTAAAAATGTTCCAGTTCCAGTTGCCGGGTCTAAAATCCTAACATTCTCATCATGTAATCTCTTTCCAAATCTATCTCTCAAAATCTCATCGACTGAATTAACTATAAACTCAACAACTGGCAAAGGTGTGTAATAAACTCCCTTACTCTTTCTAAGTTCTGGATTATAACTTGCTAAAAAGTCCTCATAGAAGTGCAAAAATGTATCATCCTTTCCAACAATTTTAAAGCTCTCCTCTATCCTCTTAATATCAATATTGTTCAATATGGTTATTATCTCATCAACAATCCAATCTAAATAACTTGGCAAATCAGAAGCTATATGTTTAAAAATTTCATGGATAACTCTCAACGATTTAGGAATTCCTTTAAAAGCGACCTTCTCCTTTGTCAATTCTCCCTCAATATTAAACCTCGCCATGAACAAACCATAAACTATTGTTTGAGCATAAGCATCAGCAAACTCCTCTTTTTTCATATCACTTATTAAATGTTCTTTAAATGCCTCATACAAAGCTTTAATCTCCTCATTTTCATCTAAATTCTCTAATATTGCATCTCTCAGTAATCTTGCTCTCTTTGCCAAAAACTCTGCTAATTTTGTTGGTTCTTTAATCTCTGGTGTAGATAGAGATAAAAACCTCTCAATCAATCTCTCAAACTTCTCAATATTTGCCTCAATTAAATTCAAATCATCATCCAATATAACAACATCCTCAACCTTCTCTCCATTCTGATATAAAATAAACTCCCTATAGTTTGTTAAAATTAAGTTCTCTATGTTCTCCTTATATCTCTCTAACTGCTCTTTATCCCTATTTGGCAATCTATACAAATCAACATCTATATTTTTTGTCTCAATATATCCAACAATCTTTCCCTTGCCCTTTATTTTAAAGTCTGGAGCTCCAAAATCCTCCCTCCCCGACTCATGGATTATTTTAACATCATAACCATTTAAAATATTCCTTAAAAGTTCTTCTAATGCATATCTAAAGGAATACTCGCTAAACTCTCCCTCGTTATAAATCTCCCTAACTGCCTTAGTATAATTTTTTAAAGCTCCTATCATAATATCCCAATATCTCATTTTGCTGTTATTTTATCCCTTTTATTATATATTTTCATAGCTCATTATAACATTTCATCAACAAAACAGCATCCTCTTCCTTTAAAGGACTTTCACATATAACAGTCCCAGAGGCATTAAAATCCTTCAATGCCTTTAAAACATCTCTATAATTAAAGTTAGATTCATTTAAAGGTAAATGCCTCCTTTCTCCTCCTTTTCCATATTCTATTCCAGATAAATGGATGTGCATATCTTTTATCGCCTCTTTTCCTAAAACATCCTCAATCTTTTCAAGGATTTTATAAAAAGAGTTGTAATCGTTTATAGTTCCTTTACTCCTTGCATAAATATGGGAGAAATCAATACATGGCAAAATATCCAACTCATAACAAAGTTTTAGAGTTTCATCAACATCTCCAAATTGTGAAGTTCTTCCAGTAGTTTCAGGTCTCAACATAACATTTAAATTTAAAGCCTCTAATTTATCTAAAATTCTCTGAATATTTGATTTTATTCTATTATAAGTTACTTCTTTACTTCTCTTTAAATAATATCCAGGGTGGAATACCAAATTTCTTCCACAATTGTTTAAAACCTTAGCAGTTTTAATTATTCTCCTTATGCTATTCTCTATTTTCGTCTCTTCATTTGCGTTAAGATTTATGTAGTGAGGAGCGTGGGCAGAAAAAATTATATCTTTCCCATACTCTTTCAATTTTTTAGCATAGTCCTCTTTCATATAAACGCCTTCAACAAATTCCAATTCCATAGCTCCCAAATTTAATTTTCTTAAAACATCAACTCCTTTAAATTCATCTTTTGCAGATATTGGAATCCCAGCAGTGCCAAATATCAACATAAGAATCACATTTTATTCATTGGCTTCTTTATTTCCTTCCCATAGGGGGAGACCCCCCTATTGTTATGAAACTTTTAGAAAAAGTTAAATGAAAATCAAAGATTTTCATAGCTGGAAAGCAAAGCTTTCCATTTCATCAAAACCTAACACCTCCTCGCTACGCTCGGAGGTGTAAATTAGCAAGATTTGGGTATCCCAATAGGGCGAAGCCCTATGGTGTGTATACCCCACATCCATTTAACCAATTATCAAAGTTTTTAATTAAATAAGGCACTTATAGAAGCCCAAAGGGCTTCTAAATTCCATAGTAAATAATATTTCCTTTGATAATTGGTTATAAGTTGGGGCTTTCAGCCCCAATTAATGTCCAAACTATTAGTAATTAATTATTTTGTCTCTTCTTCATTCAAAGGTTCAGGTGGGACTCTCGCGACGGTTATATAGCCAGTATGTCCAATCATCCTTGTTGATGGTCTAACCCCTTTTTCAGAAATCTCAATCTCTCTCTCAACAATTTCATAAGTATGTATATCCCAAAAACCCTCCTCTTTAAGCTTCTCTACCGTCTTTTTTACCTGCTCTATGTATGGAAGGTAAGTAACTATCCTCCCCCTCTTTTTATTCAAAACCTTTTTTGCGTTCTCCACGACATTCCAAGGGTCTGGTAAATCTAAGACAATAACATCAACATCCTTCTCCTCTATCTTCTCCCTAACATCACCAATTTTTTGTATAACATTAAATAATCCATTTTCTACTTCGATTTCATCCTCGTCATCAAATTCCTCATCTAACCCAATAATCTTCTGCCCTTTTCTAATAGCTCCAACTCTTAAAAGGTTTTTTCTCGCTACTTTGGCAAATTCTGGTCTTATATCATAAGTAA
>JAMOTQ010000081.1 GCA_027068365.1 Methanocaldococcus sp. | reverse complement strand
ACTATTGGGACTGTCAATAAAGCGTATTTGTTTCCAGGAACTCCTCCAATTGAATGCACATCAAATATATTTCCTTCCCAACTAACCATTTCCCCTGTTTCAGCCATTCTGATAGTCATCGCTTCAATCTCATCCATGTCCATTCCATTTATATATAAAGATGTGACAAAGGCAGATATCTCAATGTTTGTTAGCTTCCCATCAACCATCTCATCTATAATTTCAAAAATCTCCTCTTTTCTTAATTTGTTTCCATCCATCTTCTTCCTTATGTATGGGAGAGATTTTGGTTTTTCAGCGTGTTTTATTGTAACAACATCTCCTTCCTTAACACCCAACTCTTTAACTACTTTTTGTGGAAGCCCTATTTCTCCCCTGTTTATCAATGTTGTTGAAGAGTGCAATATTCCTATAACCTCTTTACCTTTAAATTCCACAACCACCCTATCTTGTGGAAAATACTGAGAGCTTTTTAAGTCCTCAGAATTAATTAAAACTAAGTTTTCCAAGTCAATGTCTAAAACCCTAACCCTTAGAAATAGCATTTAAATCACCACTCCCCCATATTTGTCAATAATTTAATTTTTATATTTTCAATTTATATTATCTTCTATATATTCTTCACTTTACTGGTGAAAATATGAAGCTAATAAGAAAATTAATGCCTTTAAAAAATGCTGAAAAAATTGTTTATATGCAGTTATCAAGGTATTTAGATGAGAATAAAAAAGTTAAAGAAGCTTATATTATTGAGGTGTTAAATAAAATATCTGCTGAAAATGTTAAAGCTCCAATAGATTTACCCTATTTTAATAAGGCGGCAATGGATGGATATGCCGTTATAGCTGAGGATACCTTTGGGGCTTCTGAAACAAACCCAATAATATTAAATCTCGTTGATGGAGATGAGATAACTTATGGAGAGGCAAAGAAGATATTTACAGGGGAGATGTTACCAAAAAATGCAGATGCTGTTGTTATGAAAGAATTTTGCAATGAAGTTGATGATTTTGTTGAGATATATAAGGGAGTTCATCCAAATGAAAATGTTTCAAAAATTGGGGAAGATGTTAAAAAGGGAGAAATAATTTTAAAAAAGGGAGAGGTTATTAATCCTTATCATCTCAATATGCTCGCATCTTTGGGAATCAAAAAAATTAAGGTTTATGATTTAAGTTTTGGAATAATCTCTACGGGGGATGAACTTATCAGCTTGGATGATATTAATAGTATTGAAGAAGATATTAACAAACTAAGAGGGAAAATTATAAATTCTAATTCATATATGCTATATGGTTTAGTAAAAAATCTTGGATTTGATGCAAAAATTTATGATGCTGTTGAAGATAATAAAGAAAAGTTAAAAAAAGCCATTAAAACAGCTCTAAATGAAAATGACATCTTATTAATAACTGGAGGGACTTCTGTAAGTGAGAGAGATATAACTATTGAAACAGTTAGGGAGATGGGAGATGTCATAGTTCATGGTGTAAATATAAGACCTGGAAAGCCATTTGGATTTGGAATAATTAAGGATAAACCAATATTCATGTTATCTGGTTATCCAGTAGCTTCTGCTGTTCAATTTGAGTTATTTATTCAAAGATTTTTTATAGGGAGGAAAAAGATTACACTGCCTTTAAAAAGAAATATCGCCTCTGAACTTGGCAGGGTTGATTTTGTTAGGGTTAAGGTAGATAGAGAGGTAGAGCCAATAAGAATAACTGGGAGTGGAGTTATATCCTCTTTAATAAAAAGTGATGGCTATATCTTAGTTCCAGAGAATGTTGAGGGATATGAAAAAGGAGAGCTTGTAGATGT
>JAMOTQ010000080.1 GCA_027068365.1 Methanocaldococcus sp. | reverse complement strand
TATCATGCAAATCAGTGCAATCCAAAAAAATGCACATCCTTAAAAATGGCTAAGATGAATAAGGCAATTTTATTAAAAAATCCTTATAAAGTTCCAAAAAACTCAATAGTTTTAAATCCTTACGCTGAAAAAGCTTTATCCCCTGAGGATAAAAAGATAGTGGGAAAGTTTGGTATAACTGCCTTAGATTGTTCATGGAAAGAGGCAGAGTTAATGTTTAATAAATTTAAATTTAAAAATCAGAGGTCTCTGCCGTTTTTAATTGCTTGCAATCCAATAAATTATGGTAAGCCGTGCATGCTTTCAACATTGGAAGCTTTTATTGCCGCTTTATATATAACTAATTTTAAGGATGAGGCGTTGGATTTAACTTCTTGCTTTAAATGGGCAGAAACATTTATAAAGGTTAATTATGAATTATTAGAGAGATACTCTAATGCTAAAAATTCAATGGAAGTTATTGAAATCCAAAAAGAATTTTTGTAAATAATACTTATAGGTGATAAAATGCCATTTGAAGAAGCAATGAAGAGATTATTTAATAAAAAGATTTGCATGAGATGTAATGCAAGAAATCCTTGGAGAGCTACAAAGTGCAGAAAGTGTGGTTATAAAGGTTTAAGACCAAAAGCTAAGGAACCGAGAGGATAAACGAGTTACTTTTTTTATTTCTTTTTTATTCTTTATTATTTTTAATTTAAGAGAACATAATTTTAGCTATTTTAAAGGTTATAGTCCCTTCAACAATTCCAGCGATTATAAAGAGGATTATGGAGAGTATCAATAATTTTAATGACTCTTTTATGTAATATAGAACCTCTCTTTTAGTCCCAAATTTTATATTTATAAGGAAATTAATCAGCCCTATATTAAGTAAAACCCCACTTGACGCTGAAAGTATTAAGGCAGGAATTTCAATTATTCCATGCGGTAAAACTAAATATATAAAACTTTTAAAACCAAATTTGTAAAGCACATATGATAAGATGTAAGAATTAACTACAATTACAAACAATGAAAGAATCCCAATAATATAGTTTAAAATGCATACAGTTAAATTGTTTTTCCATATTGCCAATATTATACTTAAATTGTCCTCATTGATTTTAATGTTTAGGTCTTCAACATGCCTTTTAAAATTTTGAAAAATTACATCTCCCAAATAAGAAAAATAATTTATTTTAGCGATTAAAATATATGATATTATCCAAGACAACATAAAAACTAAGCTAACAGATAATACAACTTTTTTATTTCTTATAGGGCTTTTTAAAATTTCTTTTAAATCAAATATCTCTTCTAATGCATCCATTAAGACCATCATTAAATAAGCGTCTCTCATAATTATCTACCGAGTTCTTGATGTGCCTTTCCTAAATGTCCAGCTGCTAAAGCTCCTAATAAAGATAGTTCCCCAGCTAACACTGCCCCTCCAATAATCTCAGCAAATTTTAATGCCTTGTTATCTCCATAGCATCCAAGCATCTCTAAGCACTCTTTTTGCGTCTCAACCCTTGTCCCTCCTCCAATAGTCCCAACTGGAACATCTGGAAGTGTAACTGAGAAATATAATCCATCATCTTCAACTTCAGCCATTGTTATTCCTAAACTTCCCTCAACTATATGTGCTTCATCCTGTCCAGTAGCTAAGAATATTGCTCCAATGATGTTTGCATAATGGGCGTTGAAACCCATTGAATTGCTTATTGCTGAGCCAATGTAATTTTTTAACCTATTTACTTCAGCAATGGCTTGGGATGTGGTTTTTAAATATTTATTAACTTCCTTCTCAGTTAAAAATACCTCTGCTACAATGGATTTTCC
>JAMOTQ010000079.1 GCA_027068365.1 Methanocaldococcus sp. | reverse complement strand
ATGCAAAGGCATTTAAAGAGCGAGGAGATTATGTAACTGCCTTTGCCTCCTTAAATTATGCTTATGGTTGGATTGATGCCGGTGTTAGATTGGGAATTTTTGATGTTGGAGATGACGATGTTAGATTTACCCTTGCTAAATAATAAGTTTTGGATGATTTTTCTATCCTCATTTTACAACTTTTGGACACTCTATTTTATATCTCCGCCTTTGACGGAGGTGTTAGCTTTGATGAAACTTTATTAAAGTTTCGGGTTGATTTTCCTATTCTCATTTTGCAATAAAGCCACCCTACTATCTTCACTGTCATCAATCAACTTATATGGGCTATTTTCTTCCAAAATCTTAGCCAATTTTAAAATTTCATTGTGTTGTAACATATCCTCTTTTTTCAATCTTTTTTGAGAATAACCAACGTGCATATATGACTTTAATTCAATGAAATGGACATTGGCTCTTTCATAAAGCTCAACGAACTTTAAAATATCATCATTTAATCTCCTAATCAAAGTGGTTCTTATACAAGTCCTCTTTTTTTCTTTTAAAATATCTAAGGTGTTTAAAATACTCTCCCAATACTCTTTTTTCCCTCTGCATATTTTCATATAACTTTCTAAATCATAGGCATCTAAGGAGATATAAAGCTGAGTTGGCTCTATCTTTTCAATAACATCAGTTAATATTCCATTTGAAACAACAAATGTTGAAAATCCATTTTTGTGGAATATTTTTATTAATTCATCTAAGTATGGATAAAGGGTGGGCTCTCCTGATAAAGATATAGCCACGTGCTTGGGTTCTAATGCCTCTTTAAATTTCTCCTCTCCAACTCTATCCAAAACCCCTTTATATCCCATAATAATCTTCTTATGCATGGTTAAAATTTTCTCATAAACAACCTCTGGCTCGTCCCATTTTGGTTCTTTAATCTGGCTAATTTCTTTTCCTACATCCCTTGGTAGAACTCTCCAACAGAATATGCAATTTTGCTGACACCAAATAACTGATGGGGTGCATTGAATACATCTATGTGTTTCAATGCCATAAAATTTTGATTTGTAACAACTTTTATCTTCTAACATCTTTTTTCTAACCCATCCGCACAGTTTAACTGCTGTGTGGTTATCTATCTGATACCTCTGCTTTCTTAGAATTTTGTAAATCTCTTCTGGAATCATAATCTCACTTTAAAAATATTTAACTCCTTTTTATTACTACCAAAATCTATATTTCCATAGGGATTCACCCTATTGGGATACCACGTCCATTAAGTTGCCCCTTTCAGGGGCAATTAATGTCCAATCTATGTTTAACTCCTTTTTATTGCTTCCATAAATCGATACTTCAAAACAACTGGGGGGATTTCAATATTGGGGCATTTTTCATTGTATGGGATTGTTTTGGCTATAATAACTTTGCATTTATTTTCATTTAATGCCTTTTTAAATTCTTTTTCAAATTCCTCCAAACTTTTTGTAGTTACAGCATCTAAGCCGCAACCCTTAGCCACCTCTTCCAAGTTTGTAGTTTTGTTAGTGTGGGTTTTTTGATTGCCAGTAGAACCATAAGCAGAGTTATCTATTATAACCAATATATAATTTTTTGGATTTAAATAACCTATTGTTGATAGTGAGCCGAGATTCATCAATATGGAGCCATCACCATCTATGGCTATAACCTTATCTTCACAATTTAAAGCCAATCCCAATCCAATTGATGAAGCTAAGCCCATTGAACCAAGCATATAAAAATTCCTCTCCCTATCTTTTACAAAATATAACTCCTTTGAAGGAAATCCTATATTGCTAACTATTATCTCCTTATCTCCAACATTCTCAACAATCTTTTTAATTATATCTATCCTCTTTGGATACATGATTATCATCTCATCTTATTCTTCTAAATCATACTCCCAATACAATGCATCAAATAACAAAGCCACAGGGTATGATATCTTAAACATATAGGAAGAGGCATATTTTATTAATTTATATGCTTCTTCTGGTGTTTTTGGTTTATATGTGGGGATTTCACAAACATCCAACAATTTTTCAATCCATCTTCCCATGGGTATTTGGGCAGGTATTTGCTCTTTCAAATCTCCCCTATGGCTAATTATTAACAAAGTTGGAATTTGGAATGTCTTATATAATGAGGCAATGGCATTTATTGAGTTCCCAATTCCAGAGTTTTGCATTAATATTGCTGTTTTCTTTCCTGCTAAATATGCCCCAGCACAAATGCCAAATGCCTCCTCTTCCCTTGTTGTAGGTATATAAGTTATATCTTTATCATTTTCAATTAATTTTATTAGATTTTTTAAATTTACACATGGAACTGAGCATATAAAATTAATTCCCGAGTCCTTTAAAGCCTGATGTATTGCTGAGCTACCTCTCATAGTATCCCTCTCTTTTACTATTTGGAAATAAATCATAAAAAATATATACTTAATCTTGCTATTTACTATCAACTTTTTATAATTTTATAACATATTTACATTATAGGAGAAATTATCATATAAAAATTTCTTAAAGGAAATTAAAGGAAATAAGGTGAAAGTTATGAAAGCATTTGAATTTTTATGTGAAGATTTTGAAAGGGGTTTAACGGTTGTATTAGATAAAGGACTACCTCCAAAGTATGTTGAAGATTATCTAAAAGTTTGTGGTGATTACATAGATTTTGTAAAGTTTGGATGGGGAACATCTGCGGTTATTGATAGAGATGTGATTAAAGAAAAAATTAACTATTACAAAGATTGGGATATTAAAGTTTATCCAGGAGGGACATTGTTTGAGTATGCCTATGTTAAAGGTAAGTTTGATGAGTTTTTAGATGAATGTGAAAAATTAGGTTTTGAAGCGGTTGAAATTTCAGATGGTTCCTCAGATATTAGCTTAGATGAGAGGGAAAAAGCAATAAAGAAAGCTAAGGATAATGGATTTATAGTTTTAACAGAAGTTGG
Source organism: Methanocaldococcus sp. (assembly GCA_027068365.1). Taxonomy (GTDB): domain Archaea; phylum AGJL01; class Methanococci; order Methanococcales; family Methanocaldococcaceae; genus Methanocaldococcus. Next base: position 4,433 of record JAMOTQ010000079.1, on the reverse strand, counting down.
TAAAAAGTTGCCAGAAAAAGATAAAAAACTAACTATTGAGGATAGAATTAAGTTAATAAACTTTGACTTAGATGCTGGAGCAGATTATGTTATCATTGAAGGTAGGGAGAGCGGTAAAGGTATAGGGTTGTTTGATAAAGATGGAAAGGTAAAAGAAGATGAGTTAGATGTATTGTCTAAAAATGTTAATATAAATAAAATTATTTTTGAAGCTCCTCAAAAAAATCAGCAGGTAGCTTTTATATTAAAATTTGGAAGTTCCGTTAATTTGGCAAATATTGCCTTTGATGAAGTTATAAGCTTAGAAACATTGAGGAGAGGGCTTAGAGGGGACACATTTGGAAAAATTTAGTAAATAAAGTCAATCAATAATCTCAATCCCCCTTTCAACTATTCTAAATTTAACCCTCTCCTCTCCCGCATGTAAATGTTTTTCCAATATAGCCAACCTATCTCCATTAAGCTTTTCCAATCTAACTATACATTTACTCCAATACTCCAACAATCTCCCTCCAGATGCCTCAAATCCATTAACTGTCTCTCTCACTTGATTAGTTATTAAAACAGCTAAATTGTAGGTTTTAGCCAATTTTAATAAGGTCTTTACTTGGTTGCCGAGCATTTTATTGAGCATGATGTTTTTACTTGCCTCGTCACTCAACTCCAACCTATACAAAGATGTTATGTTATCAACAACTATCAAACTCGCATTATTGGCAATTAGAGGCAGTTCTTTTTGAATAACTTTATCCTGCTCATAAAAATCAAAGACATTATATAATATAATATTCTCCAAAACTTTTTGATAGTTGTTTGGGGCTATTTGTTTAATCCTCTCTATTGATAAACCCCCCTCAGTGTCTATATAAATTACCTTCCCAAAATTAACGGCATTTATGGAATTAATTAAACATATATTTGTCTTTCCTACTCCCGGAGGTCCATAAATTTGGGTTATTATTCCCTTTTCAGCATTTCCCAATAAAATCTCTTTTAGCATGTAAATCCCTATTTAGGTCTATTGTTTATTTATCTCTTCCAAAATCATTTCTATTGCTTTATCAACGGATTTAGCAACTTCTTCAGAAAGACCTGGCTTAATATATGGCATTGTAAATTCCTTTCCTTGACAGCCAATAACCACAACCTCTATACCTTTGTTGTGTAAATCCTTTAAAAATGGAGCTAATGGGACATTGTGGGCATCAAAGGAATATTTTTTAATGTTTGGTAGTTCATCAACATCTATCTTTTTTATTGTTCCCGGCTCTAAACCAAAATCAATGGCATCAACAACTATAATCTTCTTAATATCATCATCAACCAATGTCATTAAATAATAAGCTCCACTCGCCCCAGCGTCTATAACTTCAACATTATCTGGCAAGTCCATTTTTTCTAATTTGCTAACAACCTCATAACCAAAACCATCATCCCCAAACAACAGATTTCCACAACCAACAATTAATATATCCCTTTTCTTTTTCATTTTATCACTTATTTAATATCTCTTTATATTTTTTAGCTACTTCTTTTGGATTTTCTGATTGATAGATTGCTCTACCAACAATAACATAATCATTTTCATCTAAAATATTTATAATATCTTCAACTTTTCCCCCCTGAGCTCCAACTCCTGGAGTTATTACAGGCAGTTTTGCAATTTCTTTAATCTTCCTAAGTCGTTCAGGTCTCGTCGATGGAGCTACAATAGCATCAACTTTAAGCTTTTTAGCTATCTCTGCCAATTTATCAGCTATTGGTTGTAGAAATTGAACAGCTCCAGGATGACTCATCTCAGTAACCATTATTACTTTTTTATTTAATTTTTTAGCAACATCTTGAACTGCCTTAACAGAATCTTCACCAACAAAACCATGAACTATTATTCCATCGGCATATTTTAATGTTATCTTTGCTATTTTCTCATTTGTTGCTGGGATGTCTGCAACTTTAAAATCACATATAACCTCTTTATTGCAGAGTTTTTTTATTTCTTCTATAATCTCTAATCCTGAAGATAAAACTAAGGGATATCCAACTTTTATAGCATCAACATAATTTTTAACCTCTTCTACAATTTTTAAAGCTTCATTTTTATCTAAAACATCAAGAGCTAACATCAACTTTGGCATCCTATCCCCGCAATTTTTTGCGTTATATAGTGTCTTTCAAAATTAATAAAATTTATTAGTGCCTTGGTTATTTCAAAGTTTTGAAGGACACTATTTTGGATAAATTTATATAAAAAAGTTGAGCATTCTATATCAACATAACTATAATGAATTTTAAGGATACTTTACCTTTTCGAGGTGAATATTTTGATAAAGAAAATCGAACTTTTAAAGAAAATAAGGGAATTTCTTATCTTAAATTTAGAAATCAAGAAGATTATGCAAGAATTAAATGTAGATGATGATGTCTATGAAGCTTATGAAAAAGTAACAGAAATTGTTAGAGAGCCAAACATTAAACTTTATAGGAAGTATTATGATGCAGTGAAAGAGATATTTTATGAGGAGTATGGTAAAAAAAGAAAAGACATCCCATGGTTTCCAAAAATTGATTATAATAGATGTAAAAATTGTAAAAAATGTATTTCTTTTTGTCCAAGAGGCGTTTATGATGTAGAAAATGGAAAGGTTGTAGTTAAATATCCATATAGTTGTATAGTAAATTGTAATGCTTGCTCTATAATGTGCTGTGAAAACAAAGCCATAATCTTCCCAGACGAAAAAATACCGCGTGTAAAGTAAAATTGATATAAATATAAAAATAGTTCCTATAGAGTTTTCATCCTTGCATAATCTCTTTCAATACATAACTATAACAATCTAATTTTAACTTAGTAATATTAACAAATGTAATTGTAATAAGTGATATTTCCATACCGAAACGGTCTGATTTTAACAAACGGAGTATGTTATTTCGATGAAAAAGTGGAATATTCTGGATTTCCATACCGAAACGGTCTGATTTTAACGTATGGAATAAGTTTTCTGATAGCAAGAGTAAAAGATGATTTCCATACCGAAACGGTCTGATTTTAACAATATAAACTATTTTCCCCATTCCGTATTTTTGCCATATTTCCATACCGAAACGGTCTGATTTTAACTTGTCGGAGATGATAAAAACACAAATGCAAACATTATATTTCCATACCGAAACGGTCTGATTTTAACGATATTGTGAGGGAACTTTTCAACTATTGTAGGTTAATTAGATTTCCATACCGAAACGGTCTGATTTTAACATCAATATTTTTTATATTTTTTCAGTTCCTATTTTAATTTCCATACCGAAACGGTCTGATTTTAACGTAAGTATTCCTAAAATAATTTAAGCTTTTACTAACAAAAAAATTTCCATACCGAAACGGTCTGATTTTAACTCATAATAAATGTCTTTTGTAAATTTAGTCTTAACCAAATTTCCATACCGAAACGGTCTGATTTTAACCAAAATTTAAAAGATATTATTTCTTATTTTTAGTAAAATTTCCATACCGAAACGGTCTGATTTTAACATATTGTAGCTGTTGGTGAAACTGGTAACTTTGTTGAATTTCCATACCGAAACGGTCTGATTTTAACATGCGTAATGGTTTTGTTTATACTTTTAGGACTAAAATTTCCATACCGAAACGGTCTGATTTTAACAATGCCATCAGTTGCACTTTTTACCTTATTATAATCTAATTTCCATACCGAAACGGTCTGATTTTAACTAATCCTGAGCCATAATAAGGTTCTAAACCCGGAGCATATTTCCATACCGAAACGGTCTGATTTTAACAGTTATTGAGAGGGAGGGAGGTTGGATATTAGGAGATTTCCATACCGAAACGGTCTGATTTTAACTCCAATTATTTCCCTCTTGTGAAATTAATATCTCCACGATTTCCATACCGAAACGGTCTGATTTTAACAGGGCAATCATTCGAGATATAATTATATTATTTACTCTTAATATTTAAGCTTTTCTATACCATTTTTGTCGAAGGGTAAATAACCATTTTTATTTATATACCCTTACTAATATTTAAACTTTTCCCTACAATTATAAAAAGAATTTTAAAACCTATAATTTTCAAAATATAAATTATTTATTGTGGAAATTACCAACTAAAAATAATTAACTGAAATCTTTTAAAAATCTCAATAATTTAATAAATCCAAATAAATAAAACCATTAAAATAAACTACCCTCAGAAATTTGATAAAAATACATAAAATTAAAAAATAAGTTTTTAAAAACCTCTAAATTGAAAATAAAAAACTCTCCACGAGATAAATATTATTTGAATTATTCAATTTTAACTGCATGGGCACACTTTTCAGCTAACTCTCTCGCTTTATCTACTGTATCAGCGTAAGCTAAGGCAACCCCCATTCTTCTGCCAACTTTTGCATTTGGCTTACCAAACAATC
>JAMOTQ010000078.1 GCA_027068365.1 Methanocaldococcus sp. | reverse complement strand
AACAGTGTTAGTTAATTATTTTTTATTACTCAATGTTGGTGAAATTATGTGGAAAAAGTTGGAAAGCTTAACAAGCAAAATTTACGAAAAGGCGAGAAAAAGAAAGGGGGAGCATAGGATTGCATTGTTAATTGATGGACCAAACATGCTCAGAAAAGAATTTAACATTGATTTAGATAAGATTAGAGAGGTATTAAGTGAATTTGGTGATATTGTCATTGGTAGGGTTTATTTAAATCAGTATGCATCAGATAAATTGATAGAGGCAGTTATAAATCAAGGTTTTGAACCAAAGATATCTGCCGGAGATGTGGATGTTGAAATGGCAGTAGATGCTACTGAACTTGTGTTTAATCCAAATATAGATACAATTGCCTATGTAACGAGAGATGCTGATTTTCTTCCAGCAATTAGGAAGGCAAAGGAGAGAGGAAAAAAAGTTATAGTTATAGGAGCTGAGCCAGGTTTTTCTACGGCTTTACAGAATATTGCCGACTATGTTATCAAAATTGGGGAGGAGTTTCAATTAGACAGAGAAAAATTAGAAAAAAAGAAGAAGAATAAATTTTTAAAAGTTGAAGAAAAACAGAAAGATAAAGATAAAGAAGAAAAAGAAGAAGAGATTGAAAATAGAGAAGAACCTTAATTTATTTTATTCCAAGTATCTTTCTCAATACGGTTGAAGTCGCAAATGAACAGAGAATATACCAACCTAACCATCCCAAGGCAGTGTTAGATACTATTTTAAAGCCCCCTTTATAAAATATAGAACCAAGCCAATGCCAAAAATTAATTAATAGTAATTTTGACAATATAACTGGTAAATAAACAACAACTCCATTCCAATCTGGATTTAACTCATGGTAAATCCCACCAAACCCATAAACATGCCTTAAATAAATAAATATTAAAATTATTGGAAGCCAGGTATATATCATTGGCTTAAAACTCATCTTCATTAACTCAGCGTTAAGTTGCATAATTCTCTGCTGTTCTTCTTGAAGTTTTTCCAACATCTCAGGGTTTTTAGACATTTTTTTAAATTTAACCTGAAACTCTTGAATTTCCTTTTTTAACTCTGCCACCCTTTTTTGGTCAACTAAAAGTTTTGTGGCTATGTTTATGATTAAAGAGACAATTATCGCAATAATTAAAATTGCCAGTGCAGGATGTAGAATTTTTATTATAGGCATGAAAATTGCATCTAATGTGCTATAAAAGACATTTGTTATAGATTCAAACATCAACTCACCTAATTCAGTTTGTTATAAAAATTTTAAAAAGAATTACAATAATTATTTGAGGACTTCAACAAGTTCTTTAACCGCTTTATCTAACAAGAAGTCCCTATTTTTAATAATCTTAACTGTTGCTCCTGTTAAGACAGCATAAGTCATAGCCGCACATCTATTCATAAAAATATGCTCAGCAATATCTTCTGTTGATTCAAAGTCCCTCTGCCTTGTTTCATCTTTTAATCTTCTCATTAAAATTTCATCATTATCTGCCTCAACTAAAACAATAATATCTGGCTTTAACTCCTCCAAAACCCATGCTGGAAGACCTGGGAGATAACCCTTAGGCGTTTTTATTGTGCTATGTGTATCAACAACTATATTTGTCTCCTTAGCCATTTCAGCAATCTTCTTTCCTGCCAATTTTTGAATTCTCTTCTGCTCTTCTGGAGGCAATTTTCTTAATTGGTCTCTATGCTCTACTAAACCCTCCTCCTTAGCTATTTCAAACATCACAGTTCCAAAATTAACTATTTTGTATTCAATTCCCTCTTTCTTTAATTCTTCAATTGCTTTATTAGTTACGGTTGTTGAACCAACCCCTGG
>JAMOTQ010000077.1 GCA_027068365.1 Methanocaldococcus sp. | reverse complement strand
ATGGGACTAACTTAACTGTTGAACCACAAAGATTACAACTAAAAATAAATAAAGTTGAAATTATTGAAAATCCAATCTGTCCATTCTGCAACTATTCAAAATTAATGTTGAAATTGCAAAACAAAAGATTAAAAGTGGAAGTTAAACAAATCCCAAAAGTTAAAGTTAAGTTAATGCTACAAAATAGAATAAGAATGATGGAAAGAAAAATCCTCATTTTAAAGAGAATGGGAGTTAATGTAAGTGAGTTAGAAGAGAAATTAAAAGAAGTTGAGGAATTAATAAAACAAAATAGATATCAGGAAGCATATAAAATAATGGTTCAACTTCAAGGAGAACAAATGGCGATGGTTAAATTACACTTACATCTAATGGGACATGGATTTAAGAAAGGCATAAAAACTCCACATATAAATCATCAAAATATAAATAACACACACATAGGTGCTGGAAAAACAAATGTTTTGCGTTATCATGAATAAACATTATTAAATTTCATTATTTTATTTTTAGCTTTATTTTTAATAAACATGGTTGTTAATATAATTATCCTAACCATGAGATTAAGAGAATAATGAAATAATTATTTTTATAGTTCTTTTGACAGGAGTATAACTCAAAAATACAGAAAAATACTCAATAAATTTTTGAGATTTCTATTATTTAGGTAGTTATAAATGAATAAAGTCCAAGCATTGAGGGAAATGTCTCAAACATTATTTTTTGTTAGGGCTTTAATAGTTACTGGTTTTTATTTAAATATTGTTAGGATTTATTAAGAGGTTTATCATAGGAGATAAAATATTAGCTACTATCATAACAAAAATCATCGCCATAATTTAATTATAGTAATATTTAACTATAACGATAGCATCTTAGACACACTCCGATTAAAGTTATCTTTATATATTATAAAAATATCTTTATATTATATTACATAAACACTACACCCATCACATCCAAAGATTGAATATAAAAATGGAATTATAAAGGGTGATTAAATGGACAAAATACAGATATTAAGGAAAATATCGCAAATATCTTTTTTCCTGTATTTTGTATTTTTTATAAGTTTCTGCAAAATATGCCCATTGGGTTTTATACAGCACTTTATTATAAAAGGCATTGATTTATATCTACTGTTTAAATTAGTTGCTATTATTTTTATAACTTTGATATTTGGTAAAATTATTTGTGGATGGGTATGTCCAATAGGGTTTATTTTTGAATTAATATATAAAGTAAGAATGAAGATATTTAAAGAATGATAAACTACCAAAAATTAATGAAAAAATTCATCAGAAATTAATTTATTTAAAATATATAATATTAGTTGTGTTATTGGTATTAACATTCTACCTCTTAATATATGTATATTGTAAAGGTTGCCCAATTTGGTTTTTAACGCACTTACGTGGCTCACACTTGGCTATTATAGTATCAATTATTGGAATAATAATCTCTTTCATCATACCAATGGGATTTTGCAGATACCTCTGCCCATTAGGTGCATTTTTCTCAATATTTTCAATAAAACCACTCTTTCAGTTAAAAACAAATAATAAATGCACAAAATGTAATTTATGTGAAGACAACTTTCCAATGCAAATAGAAATAACAAAAAATATAGACCAAAAAGAATGTATAAGATGCTTCACGTGTAAAAGCGTATGTGAAGATGATGCAATATCCTTCACACCCATCTTTAAAAAATAAGGTTACCTTTAAATATTATAAAATTTAATTTATTTTTATATGCTACTTTCCTATTGTTGAGACACATAATAAAAATATCATACGAAATTCGAACCATTAATTTATTATACATCAAAGTTAAATAAAAATAATGTGTCTAAAATAGTAACAATAAAATTAAAAAGGTGAAAATATGAAAGCAGACGCAGTTAAAATAGCTGATGGTGTTTATTGGGTGGGGGTCTTAGATTGGGATATAAGAATGTATCACGGCTACACATTAAAAGGAACTACTTACAACGCCTATTTGGTCTTTGGAGATGAAAAAGTTGCTTTAATAGACAATACCTACCCAGGAACCTCTGCTCAAATGTGGGGGAGGATAAAAGACGCTTTCGAAAAAGAAGGAAGAGAATTTAAAATTGATGTAATCGTTCAAAACCACGTAGAAAAAGACCACTCAGGAGCATTACCAGAGATACACAAAAAATTCCCAGAAGCACCAATATACTGCACAGAAGTAGCAGTTGAAGGATTGAAGAAGCACTATCCTTCATTAAAAGATGCTCCATTCAAAGTTGTTCATACAGGAGATACAGTTGATTTAGGGGGGAAGACATTAACGTTCTTAGAAGCTCCTTTATTACACTGGCCAGATAGTATGTTTACATTCTACAACGAAGGGGGAATATTGTTCTCAAACGATGCATTTGGACAGCATCTCTGCTTCCCAGCACACAAGAGATTTGATAAGGACATTCCAGAGTATGTTTTAATGGATGCAAATCAAAAGTTCTACGCAAACTTAATTACTCCATTATCAAAGCTTGTATTGAAGAAATTTAAGGAAGTTATTGATTTAGGATTGTTAGATAAGATAAAGATGATTGCTCCATCACATGGGCAGATATGGACAGACCCAATGAAGGTTATTAAAGCATATCAGGACTTTGCTACTGGTAAAGCGGCTAAGGATAAGGCAGTTATTGTTTATGACACAATGCACTACTCAACTCAAAAGATGGCTCACGCATTTGCAGAGGGGTTAATGAGTGAGGGCGTAGATGTTGTAATGTATTACTTACACTACGATGAAAGAAGCGAGATTGTTAAAGACATCTTAGATGCTAAGGCAGTCCTCTTTGGAATCCCAACAATCTACGATGAACCATACCCATCAATTGGAGACATTATATACTATTTAAGAGGATTGAAATTCAACAGAACAGGATTTAAGAGATTGGCAGTAACATTTGGTTCAATGGGAGGAGAAGGTGGAGCTGTCGCTAAGATTGCCGAAGATTTAGCAAACTGTGGATTTGAGGTTATTAATCAATATGAACTCTACTATGTTCCAACAGAGGATGAATTAACAAACTGCTACAACATGGGTAAAGAGTTGGCTAAGAGAATTAAAGAGATGAAGATTGAATAATTCTCATCTTTTCTTTTTTCTTTTTAATATTATATATTGATATATGCAAATATTTAAAACTACTTTATTATAAAATTTAATATCAAATACAAAAAAATTAAATGGTATTGAATATAGGGATTACATTACAATCAATATCGTTATCATTTAATTAAAAATATAACGAAATTCGCATGGTTAATGTTATATGAAAGAATGTCTCATATAAGATTTTACATAGAATTTCGTTTAGTTTTCAGAGTTTGGTTTGAAATATTTAATTAAAAGCGATAATATGGTGAAACTTTATGAAAGAAATAATAAAGTGGAGTAAGGAATTTGAAACAGGTATTAGGGCATTTGATGAAGAGCATAAATTTTTAGTCAAAACACTAAATGAAATTTATAATTTATTAAATGAAGGAAAAAGAGAAGAGGCGAAAGAATTATTAAAAAGGAGAGTTGTTAATTACGCTGCAAAACACTTTAAACATGAAGAGGAAGTTATGGAAAAATATGGTTATCCTGATTTAGAGAGACATAGAAAAACACATGAAATTTTTGTTAAAACAGTTATAGAAAAGTTACTTCCAAAGATTGAAGAAGGGTCTGATGAAGATTTTAGAAGTGCTTTATCCTTTTTGGTGGGATGGCTCACGATGCATATAGCAAAGCCAGATAATAAATATGGAGTATGGTTTAGAGAGAAAGGTATAGTTATCGATGATGAGCCAGTTAAGATTGACTAAATTGGATAATAATCAATCATAAATAAATCGAAATTCGAACCATTAATGTTATATAATCGTAAGTATGTATATTACTATGGAATTAATAAAACATCAAAAGGTGAGAGGATGGAGTTGGACTTAATAAATGAGCACAAGATAGGAGTAACAAAGGGAACAGAGTTAGAGAAAGAGGTCCAGGCAAACTTTGAAGGAGAGTGCAAAGAGGTTGGTTTATACTTAGCAATGGCAAGACAAGCTCAAAGAGAAGGATTGCCAGAGGTTGCAGAGGTTTTAATAAGAATTGCTATGGAAGAAGCTCAACACGCTGCACACTTTGCTGAAATGAACGGTTTAATTTCAGAGAACTTAAAAGAAAACATTGAAATGATGTTAAAAGGAGAATGCATGGCAAACAAAGAGAAAAAAGCAGCAGCAACAAAGGCAAAGGAATTAGGGATAGACCCAGCTCATGACTTCTTTGATGAGTCAAGTAGAGATGAGGCAAGACATGCAAAAATGTTAAAAGGAATTTTAGACAGATACTTCAAATAAATTATTTAAATAAACTTTTTTTGGGCTATTTTTATATCCAATCATTTTTTATTTTATCTCTTTTTCTAACAATAAAAATTAATAAAAATTAAATCTTTAAGGTAATAATATGAAAGTTGAACTAAAAGCAAAGGATATGGATGAATTTTTCAAACTATTCAAGGAAAAAGAGGTTATAATAACTAATGATAGTGAGTTAGTTAATGAGACAGTTAAATATTTAAAAAAAGGTTTTAAAAAAGAGGAAGATGAAAAAAATAAGAATGTCCCATTAGAGCTTTTTAAGGCAGTTGTATTTATAATGATGAAAAAAATTAAAGAGTTGGATAGTGAGATAACTTTATATGACATTGGTTATGAATTTGGAAAGCATTTAAGTCCTAAAAAATATGTGGAATTAAAAAAATTTTTTAAGAGGAATAAGTTGGGAACTTTGAAGATTGAAAGTAAAAAACCGTTAATATTGAAGGTTGAAGATTGTGCTTTTTGTGAAGATTTAAATTTTGATGAGCCAATATGCTATTTTGACGCTGGATTAATAGCAGGAGCTTATGAATGTATTTTAAAAAAGCCAGTAGTCGTGGATGAAATAAAATGCATGGCAAAAGGAGACGATGCATGTTATTTTAAAGTTGAAATTATAAAAGAATGAAATTTTAATTTTTATTTTATACCACATTTATATTTATATGTTTAAATATATTATTTATTATAAGGATTAAAATTTTTAGTAAAATATATATACCCATATAAAACAAAATATTAAATAGAAGTTCATGAGGTGTTCTAAATGAAAAATGAAGTTTTCTTTGGGGAGGGGATGAAAGTAGTCAAAGAGAAATATCCAGACATATACGAGGCAGTCGTTAAATTAAATGAAGCGGCATTCACAGGGAAAGTTTTGGATTACAAAACTCAAAAATTAATAGCCATTGGTATAGTTGCTTCAAAGTGCGATGAAGCAGCAACTGAAAAACAAATGATTAGTGGAATGAAAGAACTTGGCATTACAAAAGAGGAAATTGCAGATGTTTTAAGAGTTGTATTATTAACAAGTGGAATGCCAGCATTCACAAAGGCAATGAAAATATTGGAGAAACTTTAAATTTTATTTTAGGGGATTAATATGAGCCATTTCTGTGGAATACATAAAATGAAAGAAGGAACTGATTTTGAAAAGAAGCACACTCCATTTATTGA
>JAMOTQ010000076.1 GCA_027068365.1 Methanocaldococcus sp. | reverse complement strand
AAAGATAAAAAAGAGGTTTTTCCTATAAAAAATAAAGTAGAGTTGGCTGAAGCATTGCCATGTGGAATTTCTCTACCTTGCGGTGAAATAGAGGCAGGGGAGTTGGTTAAGTTATTAACCGATAATGACTTTCCAATAAAAGACCCCGAAGATTTGGCTATGAAGTTAGCAAATAAATGTTTAATTGAACAGAAAAAGGAGGAGTAAATTTTTGGTGGGAATATGCCATGGTGGAAATGTTCAAACTGCGGCTATGTCTTTGAAGCAGAGAAACCTCCAGAAAGATGTCCAAATTGTGGAAAGGCATGCACATTCTATGATGTAACATGTTATAGACCAGAGTGTGGGTTTAAAGGATACGATCCAAAATTAGTAGCAAGAAGAGCAGAAGACGAAAGTAAGTTTTAAATTTTTATTAACTTTTAATGACTTTCTTAAAAACCATAATAAAAAATAAATTTGGGGAGGGGTAATTATGTGTGAAGAAAAAATGCCAGTTATTGGAGAAAAGTTCCCAGAAGTAGAGGTTAAAACAACTCATGGGACTATAAAGTTGCCAGATTATTATACAGAGAAAGGAAAATGGTTTGTCTTATTCAGCCACCCTGCTGACTTCACTCCTGTCTGCACAACAGAGTTTGTAGGATTCCAAAAAAGATACGATGAGTTTAGAAAGCTAAATACTGAATTAATTGGATTAAGTATAGACCAGGTTTTTAGCCACTTAAAATGGGTTGAGTGGATAAAAGAAAAATTAAATGTTGAAATTGAGTTTCCAATTATAGCAGATGATAGAGGAAAGTTGGCAGAAAAATTGGGAATGATAAGCCCATACAAAGGGGACAATACAGTTAGAGCTGTGTTTGTTGTAGATAATAAGGGGATAATTAGGGCTATCATCTACTATCCACAAGAGGTTGGTAGAAACTTGGATGAGATTGTAAGATTGGTTAAAGCCCTTCAGGTTTCAGATGAGAAAGGAGTAGCTATGCCAGCAAACTGGCCAGAGAATGACATAATTGGAGATAAGGTAATAATTCCACCGGCCTCATCAGTAGATGAGATAAAGCAGAGAAAAGAAGCATGTGAAAAAGGAGAAATTGAGTGCTTAGATTGGTGGTTCTGCTACAAAAAGTTAGAATAACATAATTTTTTTAATAGATTTATTTTTTTTTTGGTGTAAATTATGAACGAAACTATAAAAAACCTAATTAAGGCATATATTGGCGAAAGTTTAGCCAAGGAATAGATATATATGCTATGCAAAGATTGCAAAGCAAGAAGGATATGAGCAGATAGCAGAGATATTTTTATTAACTGCTGAAAATGAGAGAGAACATGCTAAATGGCTTTATTATCTAATAACTGAGCTAAAAAAGAAATACAACATCAACGAGAATTCAATAAAAGTTGATAGTGTGGAAGTTCCAATAATTTTGGGAAATACTGTCGAAAACTTAAAAGCAGCGATTGAAGGAGAAAATTTTGAACACACAGAGATGTATCCAAAGTTTGCTGAAATTGCTGAGAAGGAGGGGCTTAAAGAAATTTCAGATAGGTTGAGAGCCATAGCAGTAGCTGAAAAGCATCATGAAGAAAGATTTAAAAAATTATTAAAAGAAGTTGAAAATGGAACAGTATTTAAAAAAGATGAGCCAGTAGAATGGGTTTGTAGAAAGTGCGGATATGTCCATTTAGGGGAGGAGCCACCAGAGGAATGCCCATCTTGTAGTCATCCAAAGAAATACTTTGAAGTTAAATGTGAAAAATATTAAAGGTGGAATAATGAAAGTTGCATTCTTGATATTCTCTTATTTGCATAAAAATCAACCAAATATGCC
>JAMOTQ010000075.1 GCA_027068365.1 Methanocaldococcus sp. | reverse complement strand
TAACCTATTATATAGACAACCTCCCAGAACCATTGCCAATATTTAAGGAGATTCAAAGATTGGGTAATGTTCCAGATGAGGAGATGTTTAGAACATTTAATATGGGTATTGGCTTTTGTGTTATAGTTGATGAGGAAGATGCTGACAAAGTTATAAAAATAGCAAATAAATATAATATCCCAGCTCAGGTAATTGGTAGGGTTGTTGATAGCTTAGAGGTTGATGGGAAAAAAGTTATAGGCAAATCAGTTGTTAAGTATAAGGGTAAGCATATAATATTGGAGTAAAATCACTTTTAATTTTAATTTTTCTTAAATTTTCTTTAATCTTTCTGGTTCTTTTCTAAAATCTAAAAAAACTAAAAAGGGTATTGATATGTGTGGGATATTTGGAATTTACTCTTATGAGAAAATAAATGTAGCCAAAAGAATTTATTATGGATTGTTTGCCTTACAGCATAGAGGGCAGGAAGGGGCTGGAATTGCTACAAGTGATGGAAAAAATATCCATTATTATAAGAATATTGGATTAGTTACTGATGTTTTTAAAACTGAGATATTGCAAAACCTATTTGGCTATATTGGGATTGGACATGTGAGATATTCAACAACCGGAGGGAAGGCAATCGAAAATTGTCAGCCGTTTGTAGTTAAGAGTTCATTTGGAAATATCGCAATAGCCCACAATGGTGATTTAGTAAATTCAAATGAATTGAGGAAAGAATTAGAAAGAAAGGGGCATATATTTGTTTCATCAACTGACTCTGAGGTAATAGCCCAACTTTTGGTTAGGGAGTTGTTAAAAACATCGGACAAAATTGAAGCAGTAAAAAACACATTAAAAAAACTTATTGGAGCTTACTCACTCCTAATAATGTTTAACGATTCTTTAATAGCAGTTAGAGACCCATGGGGATTCAAGCCATTATGTATTGGGAGGGATGAAAACAACATATACATATCATCAGAGGATTGTGCTTTAACAACCTTAGACGCTGAGTTTGTTAGGGATGTAAAGCCAGGAGAGATTATAGAGATTAAGGATGGGGAGATAACATCTCACAAATTGGATTATGATGTTTATGAATACAGTCCAGTAGATGTAGATGTCCCATCCATATATAAAGGAGCTACAACTTGCATGTTTGAATATGTGTATTTTGCAAGACCCGACTCAACAATTGATGGAATTAGCGTTTATAAAGTTAGAAAGAGGATTGGAAAAATCTTAGCTAAAGAACATCCAGTAGAGGCGGATGTTGTATCTCCAATTCCTGATTCAGGTGTTGCATTTGCCTTGGGGTTTTCTGAGGAATCAAAAATTCCTTACTACGAGGGATTAATAAAAAATAGGTATGTGGGAAGAACTTTTATTTTGCCTTCTCAAAATGAAAGGGAGTTGGCTGTTAGGTTAAAATTAAGCCCAGTAAAAAGTGTTTTGGAAGGGAAAAGGGTTGTTTTAGTTGATGATAGTGTTGTTAGAGGAACAACATCAAGAAGGATTGTAGATATGGTTAGAAAAGCTGGAGCTAAGGAGGTGCATTTAAGAATTGGTAGTCCTAAGATTATATCCCCTTGTTATTATGGTATAGACATGGCAACCAAAAAAGAGCTTATTGCCTCAAATAAAACAGAAGAAGAGATAGGAAAAGCCATTGGAGTTGATTCTATTGGGTATTTATCATTGAAGGGATTAGTCAAAGCAATAGGTAGAAAAGATTTATGTTTAGCTTGTTTAACTGGAAAATATCCAACAGATATTAATTTTGAAAAAATAATGGGGAGAGAATAATTATCTTTTTTTAAATTTTTTTTAAGATAAAAATATAATATTCTTCAATTTTAAAAAGAAAGTTTATTTAAAGATACTTTTTAACGAAGTATTCAGCATTTAATACACTTGCCCCAGCAGCTCCTCTAATTGTGTTATGCTCTAATGCAGTGTATTTAACATCAAATATTGGGTCTTTTCTAATCCTTCCAACAACAATACTCATCCCATTTCCTTCATTCCTATCCAATCTTGGCTGTGGTCTATCAACCTCCTCCCTAATAACAATTGGTTTAGCATAGGATGGAAGGTTTAAGTCCTTTAATGGGTCGAATTTGTCCATAACTTCTTTTATCTCTTCTGGCTCAGCTCCTTCTTTTGTTTTGACAAATATGCTTTCAGTATGCCCATCTATAACAGCCACTCTATTACATGAAGCACTTAACTTAAAGTTGGCAAATTCAACTTTTCCATCCTTTAAAGTTCCTAACAATTTTAAGCTCTCTGTTTGCATCTTTTCCTCTTCATTTTTAATAAATGGAATTAAATTGTCTAAAATTGCCATTGATGGGACTCCATTATAACCTGCTCCACTAACTGCCTGCATTGTAGTTATAAAAACCGCCTCTAAGCCAAATTTATCCATTATTGGTTTTAAAGTTATAACTGCACAGATTGTTGAACAGTTTGGGTTTGTTATAATTGCTCCATCCCAGCCCCTCTTTTCTCTCTGAATTTCTATCAACTCTAAATGATTGGCATTAACTTCGGGAATTACCAATGGAACATCTTCCTCCATCCTATAAGCTGATGCGTTAGAGAAAACTAACTTCCCTTCCTTGGCAAATTCTGGTTCAAACTTTTTAGCCAAGTCAGATGGTAAAGCTGAGAAAACAATATCAACGTCTTCAAACTCTTCATGCTTAGGGTCTGTTGGAATAACAACCATATCCTTTATATTTTCTGGAATATCTCTATCTTGGAACCAATAGCATGCATCTTTATACTTTTTCCCAGCACTTCTCTCTGATGCCGCTAAAACTGCCAATTCAAACATTGGATGCTCTGCCAATAATTGGACGAATCTCTGCCCCACACTACCAGTAGCTCCTAAGACACCAACTTTTATCTTCATCTTTTCACCCATTTACTATTATCTTAAAAATTAACTCCTTCCCTTCTTTTAATTTTTTTACTATCTCTCTATTAATATCTTTTGCTGATTTATTTGCATTAATCATTAACGTTCTTGGGCATATATAATTACTCTTTCTAATAACAATATCTGTTGGATGATTTAAAATTAAATCTTCATGCCCCTCTCCAATTATAACCTCTTTTAAACCTTCAACTTCAATCTCTACAATTATTTTTTTAGCATTTCTAATCTTTTCCTTAAAGTCCTCACTAAAATCAATCATTGATTTATCAGCCCCTATTCCTATAATGCAGTGTCCAGTTGGAGTTAGGTAGTTTTCTTTTGTAATCTCTAAGGTTGTTTTATGGGTAGCTGAGACGTTTTTATGCCCCTTAGCTTTAATAACAAATTCCATATTACCCCCTTTAATTTTTGAGATTTTATTTAATATTGAAGAATTCCAATATTTCATAAGGATGCTTTAATACAATTACATCTTCCAACTCAGTTAATTTTCTTGTATTTTCAGCATCTATCTTTCTAACTCTCATCTTAATCTCTTTTCCTTCAATTATCGCATTGTAAGGGCAGATTTTTTTACAGTTTCCACAACCTAAGCACTTAGTTAATAATATCTCAACAAATCCATTTCTTTTAACAATAGCCCCATTTGGACAAACATTTATACATTTTAAACACAACTTACATTTTTTTCTATCAACAGAATAAGGGAGTTTTGTTGTTACAATCCCTTCTTTATAATCTACTGGAACTATTAACGACTTAACAAAACCCTTCCCTGCCTGTGCTATTGCATTTGTTACTAAGCTGTCAGCTACTCCATTAACTACCTTAGCAACGGTATTTCCACTTGTTGGGGATGATATTAGATAATCATACTTTCCTAAGCTTAACCTTCCAGTTATTGGGGAGGAATAAGGGTGATTTCTCTCTAAAATTAGTTCTTCATAATAATTTCCATTGGAGATGTTATATAATTCCCCAAACAACCCATACATTTTTACAACTTCCTCCCCAGCCCTTGAAACTAATGTAGTTATTTTTAGATTATCAATTTCTTCCTTTAATTTTTTCATTACTTCAAAGCTCTCCCTCAATAAATGCCCCGCTCCTGTAATGCACCAAACTATTTTCATGTTTATCACTAACCTACCATTTAAATTTTTAATTAAAATCTTTAAATTTTTGAATTATTTTATAACTCATTCAACTCTAATTTTTTCAATCTATCAGCAATATAATCAATCATTTTTTTTAAATTTTTCTTATTGTCAAAATTTTCAACAATCTTCAAAAGCTCTTCCCTATCTTTATTTTTAAAGTCCCTAACATATTTTATTAATAAAGGTAGGGCTCTTGTTAGCTCATCAACTATCGTTATTGTGGATTTTCTTGCAGTTCTTGATAATGGATTTAAATCAATGGCTATAACTTTTTTACCCATATTAACCAATGCCTCAGCCCTATCCCCATCCTCCAATGGGACTAAAACAACATCAGCAGTATATATTCCCTCCTCTGAAACTTTCCCTCTCAAACTATCCAAATTAGGGATTTGTTTGTTTGCATCATCAATACCCAAAATTTTTATCTTTCCTTTTTCAATGTCATCTTTAAATTTTTCCTTAAAGACATTTTTTATAGCCAATTCTCTCTCCTTAGTTCTATAAAATAGATTAACCTCTATCTTTCCATTTAACTCTTTTGCAAGTTCAACAACCTCATCTATTGCTAAGGCAACGGTATTTCCATTAACACTTATTACTGGATTTTCAGCTAAAACTAATAGGGCAGCGGCGGCTTTTATTGCTTCCAATGCTATTGGAGTCGTCTCCTCACCAATCAAATAATCAAACGTCTCTCCTCTACCATGGGCTATTAACCCTGCCTTAGCTAAAATCCCTTTATCTAATGCCTCAACTATTTTCTCTCTCTTCATTAATGACTCATATCTTGGATGAGTTTTAGGAATCTGCATTATACCACCATAGTTAGTGAAGCTTTCTTAAAGTTTCTTAACCAAATTTTTTATATAACATTTTAATTTAAAATTTTAGTAGACAAATTATAGAAATTTAGAAATTATTATTTTTGGTGATAGGATGAAGTTGCATGAATATGAGGCAAAAAGTATATTTAAAAAGTATGGCATCCCAGTTCCAGAAAGTTTTTTAATATCTAAGGAAGATGATTTAAATAGTATAAATGTTGGTAAGGAAGTTGTTTTAAAAGCCCAAGTTTTGGTTGGAGGAAGAGGAAAAGCAGGAGGAATTTTATTTGCATCAAATAAAGAAGAATTTATAAAAAAAGCTAAGGAACTATTTAATAAAGAAATCAAGGGAGAAAAAGTAGAAAAAATTTTAGTTGAAGAGAAACTTCCAATAGAGAAGGAATATTATGTGTCAATTATTATTGATAGGGATGCTAAAAAGCCATTAATTATTTTCTCAACTGAGGGGGGAGTAGATATTGAAGAAGTTGCATCAAAAGAGCCAGAAAAAATTATAAAATATCATGTAGAGGTTAAAAAACCATTTTTGCCTTATATAGCGAGGTGGATAGTTAAAGAGGCAGAAGTTCCAAGTAATGAGATTGGAAAGGTTGCTGATGTTATCTATAAGTTATATAAAATCTTTAAAGAGTTAGATGCTACAATGGTTGAAATCAACCCATTAGTTATAACTAAAAATGGAGATGTCTATGCCGCTGATGCAGTTATACACTTAGATGACGATGCCGCATTTAGGCACAATTATGAAATATTTGAAGAATATAAAAATAAAGAAAAATTGCCATTTGCTTATGTTGAGTTAGATGGGGATGTTGCTGTTATAGGCAATGGGGCTGGATTAACATTGGCAAGTATGGACATTATAAACAATCTTGGTAGAAAACCAGCTTGCTTCTTAGATATTGGAGGAGGAGCTGATGCTGAAACAGTAAAATTGGCTTTGAGAAAGGTATTAGAGAATAAAAATGTTAAGGGAATATTTATCAATATCTTAGGAGGAATTACAAGGTGTGATGAAGTTGCAAAGGGAATCGTTGAGGTTTTAAAAGAACATCCAGATATAAAATTTGCTGTCAGAATGATGGGAACAAATGAAGATATTGGAAGGAAAATTTTAGAAGAGCATGGAATACCTTATGAGACATCAATGGAGGAGGCGGGGAGAAAGTTGATTGAGTCATTAAGCTAATTTTATATTTTTAATTAAAATTTTTTTGGTGAAAAAATGATTTTAGTAACAGGAGGAGCGGGTTTTATTGGTAGCCATATAGTGGATAAACTAATCGAAAACAACTACAATGTAATTATTTTAGACAATTTAACAACAGGAAATAAAAATAACATAAATCCAAAGGCAGAGTTTGTAAATGCGGATATTAGAGACAAGGATTTAGATGAAAAAATTAATTTTAAAGATATTGAAGTGGTTATACATCAAGCGGCTCAAATAAATGTTAGGTATTCAGTTGAGAATCCAGTAAATGATGCTAACATCAATATTTTGGGAATAATAAATATTTTGGAGTTTATGGAAAAATATGATATAAATAAAATAATATTTGCATCCTCTGGAGGGGCAGTTTATGGAGAACCAAATTACCTACCAGTTGATGAAAATCATCCAATAAACCCCCTATCCCCTTATGGATTAAGTAAGTATGTTGGAGAAGAATATATAAAGCTATATAACCGCCTCCATGGTATTGAATACGCTATTTTAAGATACTCAAATGTTTATGGAGAAAGACAAGACCCAAGAGGAGAAGCAGGAGTTATTAGCATATTTATAGACAAAATGTTAAAAAACCAAAATCCAGTTATTTTTGGAGATGGAAATCAAACAAGGGACTTTGTTTATGTTGGGGATGTTGCAAGAGCAAATTTAATGGCTTTAAATTGGAAGAATGAAATAGTTAATATTGGAACTGGTAAAGAAACATCAGTAAATGAACTATTTAATATAATAAAAAATGAAATTGGTTTTAAAAGAACTGCAATTTATGATAAACCAAGGGAAGGAGAAGTATATAGAATTTATTTGAATATAAAGAAGGCAGAATCCTTGGGTTGGAAGCCAGAGGTTGATTTGAAAGAGGGAATAAAGAAAGTTGTTAATTGGATGAAAAACTATAAAGGCATATAACCCCATTATTTGTAATTATTTTTGTATATTCCAGTAACTTCGATGAAACTTTTTAAAGCTTTCAAAATGAAAAATATAAAATAGGTAATCTTATAATACTATATGCTCTTAAACACACTAAAACAGGTAGAAGGTTGAGAGTATGGATAATGTAGTGTTGGTAGGGAAGAAGCCAGTGATGAACTACGTTGTAGCAGTTCTAACACAGCTAACAAGCAATGATGAAGTGATTATAAAAGCGAGAGGGAAGGCAATTAACAAGGCAGTAGATGTCGCAGAGATGATAAGAAATAGGTTTATAAAAGACATAAAAGTTAAAAAAATAGAGATAGGGACAGACAAAGTGAAAAATCCAGATGGAAGAGAAGTTAATGTTTCGACAATTGAGATTGTTTTAGCCAAATAAATTTTTTAGTATTTCTTTTTATACCTATTTTAAAAATTTAACTATGAAGGTGTTATTATGTTAAACTCTATAAAAATTAGTGCAATAG
>JAMOTQ010000074.1 GCA_027068365.1 Methanocaldococcus sp. | reverse complement strand
ACTTTCAGCCGGTGTCTGAGTTACAGTCCATCTCATTCCTGTTTCTTCTTTCAATTTATCGGCATAATCTCTTATATATCCAATAACTTTTTCTCCAAACCTTAGAGCTTCTTTTGACTCATGCAACTCCTCTCCCAAATGATATTTAAGCATCTCATTCAAACCAACAAATCCAAATGTCTTTGTTGTATGTTCATACCTATAATACTGCCCATCATCAAACTCTTGTGTTAAAAATGGCATTAGGTTATCAACATATAACCTCTCCTTAGTAACTTCGTGTTTTATCAATAAAGCTTCTTTTAAAATCTCTAATTTCTCATGTAGAATTTCAAATAATCTACAATCATCTCCATTTGCTTCATAGGCAATTCTTGGTAAATTTAGGGAATACCACTGCATATTTCCAGTTCTTAAAGTGTCTATTTCAGCATCTCCTGTCCATCCACCACTTAATCTTGTTCTGCATCCCATTGCGTTGGTGTTTTCTACCTGCCACTCTGGAAGCATATTTATAAAGTAAGGAATTCCAAATTTAGCTGATAATTGATGAATTTTATACATAAGTTCTTTATTTTCATCTTTAAAGGCATTTTCTCTCAATTTGATTATAAAGTTCGGGAATAAGAATGGTTTCCCCATTGCATCTCCTTCCATCATAACATCAACTAACGCTTCTAAGATTAGCTTTGCCTCTTCTTCATAATCTCCATAAGTTCCTCTTGTAGTTCCTGCTATTATAGCTGGTTTATCTTTTAGAAACTCTGGAATTTCTAATTCAAGGTTTATACTGCTAAATATTGTATTGTGGCATAAGATACCAGTAGCTGTTATAAAGTTCTCATTTTCTTCAACGCTCAAATCATATACATAGCCGTTATAGTCAATCTCTTTAATTTCTTTTATTTCTAATTTCGTTAGTTTTGCTTCATCTAAGTTGTCTATATTTTTAACTTTTACTAAATGTTTTAGTTCTAATGGTTTTACCGCAACTAATTGGTTGTTATCATCAAAATGATACAATGAGTGGTCTTCCGTTACAGTTATTGATGTCCCATCCTTACCAACAACTTTATAAACTTTTCCTCTTGGTCTATGTCTTGATAAAGCATAAACTTTCTTAAACTCTGCCTTTCCTGTTTTTATATTGACAGATATTGTATATATATCAGCAATTCCATCTAAATAAATAATTTCTGTATCTTCATCTACTATTATTCTATCATTGTATTTCTCCATAAACTCATCAATAAATTTTCCAATTTTGCAAACTTTTAACTTATCTCCTTCCTTTATAAAGATTAATTCATCCTCAGCGAGGGACTGTCCTCCTCTGGCTACATACATCTGATTTAATTCGTAAATAAACATCTGCATTAGCTGTTTTATTCTATCATAACTCAATCCTCTAACATAAGGAGCTAACCATACATTAAACTCATCAATACTCTGCCCCCCACTCATGTTTGTCTGGGCAGCCATCATTACCTTTGCCGCGTGTTGAATAGCAACCTCAGGATGTTTAGCTGGCTTTGAAACACTTGTATGTAATCCAGTCCCATCTACTCTCAAACCATGCATAAAGAATGGTCTTAAATCGTGTTGCAAACAAACAGGTCTTGTTGCCGCATACTCCAAATCATGTAGGTGGATATCCCCTTTTATGTGGGCATCGGCTATATGCTTTGGAAATATAGCTAATAAAGCATACTGCTTCATTGTTTCGTCAGCTACCCACTTATGGATTGATTCTGGATTATACATTAAATTGGCATTTTCTCTTGAACCACTTTTTATCAATTTGGTTATGTCATAGACGGGCATACCTAATCTTGTATGTTTGTGCCTTAAATCCTCAAATCCATACTCTATAAGTTTTGCATTTACAATTTCCCTAATCATTGGTGCAGTTAAATATTTAACTTTTAATTTTTTTAGCTCTCTTTCAACTTCATCGGCTATTTTTTGAGCTGTCTCTTTATCTGCTCCTGCTTCTCTAATTAATGCATTAACTATTTTATTTTTATCGAACGGCTCGAATTCTTTTTCTGATGTTCTAACTTTTAATATAATCCCTCTCCTATAATTTTCAGCCACATCTTTATCTACCCTTTTTAAAACATTATAAACAATATCTTTTAACTCATCTGTTGATATACCATTATAAATTTTCGTGCAAACTTCTGATATCACTTGGTCTAAGTCACCATAATTTACCCCACTGTTTATTAGAGATTTAGCTAATTTATTTACATTGAATTTCTCTTTCCTTCCATCCCTTTTTATTATATAAAACTTCATTACTCTTTCTGAAAAATCTTTAACACTTATCATTTAATCACCCAAAACTAAAAAATTAATTATTATGCATATTTTTATATTCCAAATTGTTATGTTTATACATCATTAGTGAGATGTATTAGTTTTTTGACAATAGGGTATAAAAAAATAACGGAATGAATTTCTGCTTAAATACTTTAAATAAGTGCGATAATCTTTTAAAATAGTATATAAATAATAAAAACCCCTTTATTAAACTAAACAGCAATTTATATTAATTTATTATGTTGAAAAATACATAACAATCAATTTAGTTAATTTACCTATTTATCCCCTCAACTGCTCTCCAATAATCTCATCAACTCTCTTTAAGAACTCTTGCACTTTATCCTTTGGAACCACAGCACCAGAAGCAACATTATGCCCTCCCCCATTGCCTCCAAATTCTTTTGCAACAGCCATGGCTAAACTTAAATTTAAGCCCTTATTTACAAGTTCTCTATTTCCTCTCGCAGAAAACTTGGCTATATCTCCCTCAATATGATAACCAATAACTGGCTTATCATCAACTAATATAGAGGCAATAATCCCAATCATCCCTTTTTTACCTTCAAAGTAATAGAAATTATTTAATTTTTTTAGTTTAACACTTTTAAGTTCATTGATTAAGTTCTTTTTATATTCCCATAGAATTTCATTTCCTATCTTTATGCACTCATCATCTTCCAAGCATATTCCAATACCCACAGCAAATAATCCATTCCTCCCTACTGCGTTTAACATCTCTGACAATAAAAAAGCATCTTTAACCTTATGCTCAATTAAATACCTATCAATCATTAAATTTTCAATTTTTGGATATTTAAATATTATGGCAGATAATAATTTTTTCTTGTCCGTATCATCCAATTCTTTTTTATTCGGGTCTATGCCAATCTCTTTTAAAAATTTATATGCTTTTACCTCAGAAGCTAAATCTGGAATATAGGGTTTAGTGCAGTATGCAATTGCCTTATAGATTTCTGTATTGTAAATATTATAAATAATATCTTTAACTATTTTCACATACCTATATTCCCTTGCTTCATTCACAATAAACTTATTTAAGCCCAAAAGAGGGTTGTATTGCATATCTCCAATAATTCCAGCAATTGCCAAGACGCTTAAATCATAATATCCAAATTCTCTCGCCACTAAATAACAAACCCCACTTGCCGTTATCTCCTTTGCTCCATCTATTCCAAAGATATGAGGATTTAATTGAATTATATTTTCATTAACAAAACTCTCCTTTATAACTGGGGGATGATGGTCTAATATTATAGCGTTAAAGTTATTTTTTATTATTTCCTCTATTTGCCCACTACCCATGTCTGCAAATATAAAAAGTGGCTTATTTACTTCATTTTCCTTAGCTAATTTTTCAATAATCTCTTTTGACAGGTGTTCAACAACAGTTAAATGGAACAATTTGTTTGTTCTCATCAACATCTTGGCTAAAATTCCTCCACTACTCAACCCATCTGTATCATGATGAGTTATAACTCTGATGTATCCATAATGATTTAAAATTTTCTCTTTAATTGCATTAGTTACTTTTTCCATTTCTTTGAGTTTTTCCATCATATTACTTCCCCTATTCTTTATCTTTCTTTTATTAACTTTTTATTAAGTATGGAATAATATATTTAATGATTTCTAAAATTTCTAATGGTGATATTTTTGGAGAAGTTAGTTAAATTAAAAAATTATCTTAAAGAGAAATTTAGGAATAAAAAGGTTATTGTTGCCTATTCTGGTGGGATTGATAGTTTGCTTTTATCCTTATTATTATCTGAAATTACAGAAACTTTATGTATTTTTATAAAAACTCCTTACATTTCAGAGTGGGCTTTAAATAACGCCCTTATAAATGCAAAAAAGTATAACTTAAATTTAAAAATTGTTAAAGTTGATGAAGTTATTGAAAATGTTCCAGAGAGGTGTTATTTATGTAAAAAAATGTTTTTTAAAATATTAAATGAAAAAAAAGAAAAATATAATTATGATGTTATAGTTGATGGAACTAATTACGATGATTTATTTGAAGATAGACCTGGTTTAAGAGCTAAAAAAGAATTTAACATATTTTCCCCATTTGCAGATTTTAAAATTGGTAAAAAAGATATATTAGACATAGCTAAAAATTTGAATATAAAAATTCCTCCAAAAGAAACATGCTTATTAACAAGATTTGAGTTTAATAGGGAAGTTTCAATAAAAGATTTAAAAAAAATAGAAGGATTGGAGGAATTTTTAAGGAGTTATGTGAAAGGGGCTGTAAGAGTTAGGGATTATGAGGACTTGGCTGTTATTGAGGTTGAAGATGATTTAAGTAATATACTCAATAAAAAAGAAGAAATTATTAAAAAATTTAAGGATTATGGATTTAAAAAAGTTTGTGTAAATTTAGAGAAATATCATGGCTATTGATGTATTTTATACCTCAATATAGCCGCTATTCCTTTGAATGCGTTTAAAATCATAGCTCCCTCCTCTGTTTCTGATGAAACGGTTATAAGTTTAGCCCCACTCTGCTCACACAACTCTGAGAGGTATTCAATATAATCCTTCTCCTCAACAATACTTAAAGCCCCTCCACACTTTGGACATTGTGCATTTTTAATTTCTTCCTCCAATTTAATAAGTTCAATCTTATCAACTGTCTTCTCCTCCATATAATCGCAGTTATTACATGCAATTTTTACTTTATATTTATCCAATTCCTCAGAAACAATTAAAGTATCTACTGCCCCCATCATTAATGCCTCTAAGACCTCTTTTTCACCATAACAAGCCAATCCACCATCTTCTTTAATTAACTCCTTTAAAAATCTTTGAACTGCCTCCCTCTCTTTCATCAACTCAACATCTTTTAATAATGGAGCCGCTTTCTCTAAAAGCTCCCTTATACCAAACTCCTCTGTATAACATAAGTCAAAGGTATCCAACACAATCTTTTTAAGCTCATGGTGTAAGTAATCTCCTTCAACAAATTCATTCTTTGTATGTCCTGGACCTCCAACTAAAATTCCTCTAAGTTTTTTCTCTTGCAATAATGGAAGGAATTGCTCATTTGCCTTCTGCCCTACTCTCTGCAAAAACTCATGGGCGGCTAAATCTATTAATCTTTCCAATCTTCTTGCTGACTGCCCTCCTGCTTTAAACTTTCCAGGAACTCCACTTGTTAGTTTCTTTAAGATATTTATGTTCCTACCTTTAACTAACGCTATCGTTGCTTCGTTTCTATCAACTAATATAATCCCATAAACATCTTTATCTTCTAAAAATTCTTCTAATGGTTCTAAGTAAAACTCTGAATCACATCTATATATGTATGTTTTTATTGGTTCTGGTGGCTCTATAACATAGGTCTCCATCTTTTCTGTTCCTGGACCACTTCTTGGAATCATTCCCGCAAATATAACAACTCCTTTCTCTAATGGCTCCTTTAATAACTTTAATCTCTGTAAAATTGCTTCTATTGCTGATTGAACATTTTTTCTTGTGCTTTTACTTTTAATGTTTGATGCCTGTGACATCTCTTCCCTCAAATGCTGAGCTACATCGGAAATCCTTCTTCCTGCTGGTATATACAAGCTAATAAGTTCAGTTCCTTTACCTTTTTTTGATTTTAATTCTTTTAACATTTTTTTAAATGAATATAATTGTTTTGAGTCAGTTGATGCCATAATTATCACCACAATTCTTTATTTTAAATTTTAAATTTCAATTTTTAAAATCGTAAATTATATTTTTATTAAATTATGTTTTTTGTAATAATTTATAAAAATAAGATTTAAAGTATATGGTTGTAAGATATTTACAAAAAAAGAATATATATAATTTTGGTTAAGCTGAATTTTTCTTAACAAAGTTTTTAGCAATCTCCAATACATTTTCTGAGATAACATATTTTGCATTGTCTTTTAACACATTATTAGCTACTTCTAATGCCTTATAGAGTTGAGCTTCATCTTTAAAGTGCTCTCTCGCTGCTTCTGCCACTATTTGTATTGCCTTTGCCTTACCTTCTGCTTCAATTCTCAAACTCTCAGCAATACCCTCCGCCTTTAATATTCTACTCTGCTTCTCTCCCTCCGCCTCCAATATTGCCGCTCTCTTCAATCTCTCTGCCTTCATCTGCTGAGCCATTGCATTTTTAATATCCTCTGGTGGGTCTATCTCTTTAACTTCAACCTTTTCAATTTTAACTCCCCAAGCATCCGTCTCCCTATCCAAAATCTCCAACAATTTTGAGTTTATATATTCCCTTTTATTTAAAACCTCATCCAATTCCATACTCCCAATTATTGCCCTTAATGTTGTTTGTGCCAAGTTTATTATGGCATATTCATAATCTTCAACTTCTAAAATTGCCCTTTCAACATCTACAACCCTATAATAAACAACTGCATCCACTTTTACAACTGCGTTATCCTTTGTAATCATCTCTTGTGGTGGGATGTCAGTGACTCTCGTCCTCATATCAACCTTAATAGGCACATCTAAGAATGGAATAATTATATTTATTCCTGGCTTTAATTTTCCAACAACTTTTCCCAATCTAAATATTAAACCCCCTTCATATTGATTAACAATAACAATTGCTTTAACAATTATAAACAATACAATAATTCCTAATATTAGCCAAAACCAAAACATATTATTCACCTTCAACTTTTTTGACTATTAGAGAAACCCCCTCAACTCCAATAATTTTAACTTTATCCCCATTTTTTACTTTATCCTTGGACTTTGCTAACCATACTTGATTTTCTATCTCAATTCTTCCATAACCATTTTCGTCAAAGTCCTCTATTGCCATCCCAATCTTTCCAATGAATCTCTCAGCCCCCACTTTTATTTCTTTTCCTACACCATAGACAAATTTGTGTAGGATAATTATAGTTAAAATCCCTGCAATTATTGCAGGAATGAAAGCATACTGTGGAAATATTAACAAAAATATTCCATATATCAATAAAGCAATTCCCCAAGCAGGAAAGTAAAGCCCGGGAATCACTGCCTCTAATGCCATCACTAAAAAACCTGCCAATATAAAGATATAGCCAATTTCAATGTCCATCTGCATCACACAATACTATTAGGATTTAACACTAACAAAATTTTTATTTAATTATATATAAACCTTTTCTTTTATGAAAACTAAATACTTTATAAATATAAATCTACATAATTTAATATAGCTTTATATTCTATATTTTCCTATTATCTCAAAAATACTTCCGTATAAAAAAATTCTGCCCCCC
>JAMOTQ010000073.1 GCA_027068365.1 Methanocaldococcus sp. | reverse complement strand
ATATCTTTAAACTTAACTTCCAACTCATTAGCCAATTTTTTAATTCTCTTAGCTGTTCCTAATCCTCTCTTTGACGCATCGGTTATAACAATCATTACATCCACATTTTGAGTAGTTCTCCTACTCAGATGCTCTAAACCTGCCTCGGTATCTATAACAACAAACTCATAGTCCTTAGATAGATTATCTATAATCTGCCTTAGCCAGTTATTTACACTGCAATAACATCCACTTCCTTCAGGCCTTCCCATAACCAACAAATCATAATGTTTTGTTTCAACTAAGATTTCAAAAATCTTACTTCTCAAATAATCCAATTTAGTCATCCCTGCTGGGACTTCGTCCTTCTCAACCAATCTTTTTAACTCTTCCCTAATATCCCCTACTGTTTTTTCAACTTCAACTCCCAAAGTTTCTGGTAGATTTGAGTCAGGGTCTGCATCAACAACCAAAATGCTGTTTGTTTTTTTGGATAATGCCTTAATTAATAGTGTTGTAAATGCCGTCTTTCCTACTCCACCTTTTCCACTAACAGCGATAATCATTTATGCCACCACAATATAGATGTTATTAAGATTTTGTAAATTTGCTTTGTTGTTAGTTATTTATTGTTTATGTTTTATAAAATGGTGATGTTAATGCTATCAAAAAAACTTTTAAATTTTGAATCATTTGAAGTTATGGATATTTTGGCATTAGCTCAAAAATTAGAAAATGAAGGGAAAAAAGTTATACACTTAGAAATTGGAGAGCCAGATTTTGATACACCAAAGCCAATTGTTGATGAAGGAATCAAAGCTTTAAAAGAAGGAAAAACACATTACACTGACAGCAGAGGGATTTTAGAACTTAGGAAAAGAATCAGTGAGCTATATAAAAATAAATACAAAGCAGATATAAATCCAGATAATATAATTATTACTGGAGGTAGCTCTTTAGGTTTATTTTTTGCTCTATCTTCAATAATTGATGAAGGAGATGAGGTTTTAATTCAAAATCCATGCTATCCTTGCTATAAAAATTTTATTAGGTTTTTGGGAGCTAAGCCAGTGTTTTGTGATTTTACAGTTGAGAGTTTAGAAAAACACTTATCTGATAAAACTAAGGCAATAATTATAAATTCTCCATCAAATCCTTTGGGAGAGGTTGTAGATAAAGAAATTTATGAGTTTGCTTATGAAAACATCCCTTACATCATCTCTGATGAAATTTACAACGGCTTAGTTTATGAAGAAGGAAAATGCTATTCAGCAATTGAATTTGATGAAAATTTGGAAAAAACAATATTAATTAATGGATTTTCTAAGTTGTATGCGATGACTGGATGGAGAATTGGGTATGTTATATCTAATGAAAAAATTATTGAGGCAGTTTTAAAATTACAGCAAAATTTATTTATCTCTGCCCCTACCATATCTCAATATGCCGCATTAAAGGCATTTGAAAAAGAAACTGAAAAAGAAATAAATAGTATGATAAAGGACTTTAATAAAAGAAGGAAATTAGTTTTAAAATACGTTAAAGATTTTGGATGGAAAGTTAATAATCCTATTGGAGCTTATTATGTATTTCCGAATATTGGTGAGGATGGGAGGGAGTTTGCTTACAAATTATTAAAGGAGAAGTATGTTGCTTTAACTCCCGGAATAGGTTTTGGAAGTAAAGGAAAGAATCATATAAGAATTAGCTACGCCAACTCCTATGAAAACATTAAAGAGGGCTTAGAGAGAATTAAGGACTTTTTAGATGAAAATAGGAGAAGATAAAAATTTATACATCAATTTATTACATATAATTTTAATTTTAAAATAAGAAAGAATAAGTGGTGATGAGTATGAAAGTGAGTATGAAAGATATTTTAAAGAGAGTTTCTGATGTAGTTTGGGAATTACCTAAGGATTATAAGGATTGTATGAGAGTCCCGGGAAGGATATATTTAAATGAAATCCTATTAGATGAGTTAGAGCCAGAGGTTTTAGAACAAATAGCGAACGTTGCATGTTTACCTGGGATTTATAAGTATTCTATAGCCATGCCTGATGTCCACTACGGATACGGCTTTGCAATTGGCGGAGTAGCGGCTTTTGACCAAAGAGACGGAGTTATAAGCCCCGGAGGGGTGGGTTTTGATATCAACTGCCTTACATCAAACTCAAAAATATTAACAGACGATGGGTATTACATAAAATTAGAAAAACTAAAAGAAAAATTGGATTTGCATGTAAAGGTTTATAATACAGAGGAAGGAGAAAAGAGTTCGAAGATATTATATGTCTCTGAAAGGGACGCAAATGAGAAGATAATAAGAATAAAAACAGAATCTGGAAGAGTTTTAGAAGGTAGTAAAGACCATCCTATCTTAACACCAAATGGCTATACCCCAATGGGTATGTTAAAAGAAGGGGATGAAATTATAGTTTATCCTTATGAAGGGGTTGAATATGAAGAGCCATCTGATGAGGTAATATTGGATGAAAAGGATTTTGCAGAGCATGATAAACAAATCGTTAAATATCTAAAAGATAGGGGTTTATTGCCACTTAGAATGAATAACAAACATATTGGGATTATTTCAAGGTTGTTGGGATTTGCTTTTGGAGATGGGAGTATAGTTAAAGAGAATGGAGATAGAGAGAGGTTGTATATAGCATTTTATGGAAAGAAAGAAACACTATCTAAAATTAAAAAAGATTTAGAGAAATTGGGAATAAAAGCTTCAAGAATATATTCAAGGAAGAGGGAAGTTGAGATAAGAAATGCCTATGGAGATGGATATACAAGCTTGTGTGAAGACAACTCTATAAAAATAACTTCAAAGGCATTCGCATTGTTCATGCATAAATTGGGAATGCCAATTGGCAAAAAGACAGAGCAAATATACAAAATCCCAGAGTGGATAAAGAAATCTCCAAAATGGGTAAAGAGAAACTTTTTAGCTGGATTGTTTGGAGCTGATGGAAGTAGGGTAGTGTTTAAAAACTACACACCATTGCCAATAAACTTAACGATGTCAAAGAGTGAAGAGCTAAAAGAAAATATCTTAGAGTTTTTAAATGAAATTAAGCTCCTCTTAAAAGAGTTTGAAATTGAAAGTATGATTTATGAGATGAAATCTTTAGATGGCAGAGTCTCATACAGATTGGCAATTGTTGGAGAAAACAGCATAAAGAACTTCTTAGGAAGAATAAACTATGAATATTCAGAGGAGAAAAAAATTATTGGATTATTGGCTTATGAATACTTAAAGAGAAAAGAAGCTATAAAAGAAATTAGAAAGAAATGTATTAAAAGAGCAAAAGAACTTTATGAAAAAGGAATAACAATCTCAGAAATGTTAAAGATGGATGAGTTTAAAAATGAGTTTATAAGCAAAAGATTGATTGAGAGGGCAGTATATGAAAACTTGGATGAAGATGATGTGAGAGTTTCAACTAAATTCCCAAAGTTTGAGAAATTTGTTAAAAAATATGGGGTTAGAGGAGGATTTGTAATAGATAAGATAAAGGAGATTGAGGAAATCTCCTATGATTCAAAATTGTATGATGTTGGAATAGTAAGCAAAGAACATAACTTCATAGCAAACAATGTAGTAGTCCATAACTGTGGAGTTAGGTTAATAAGAACAAATTTAACAAAAGAAGAAGTTCAACCAAAGATAAAAGAGCTTATAAAAACCTTATTTAAAAATGTCCCATCTGGTTTAGGAAGTAAGGGAATCTTAAAATTCAGTAAGAGTGTTATGGATGAAGTTTTAGAGGAAGGAGTTAAATGGGCTGTTAAAGAGGGCTATGGATGGAAGGAAGATTTAGAATTTATTGAGGAACATGGATGTTTAAAAGATGCAGATGCATTCTATGTTTCAGATAAGGCAAAAGAAAGAGGTAGAACTCAACTTGGTAGCTTAGGAAGTGGGAACCACTTCTTAGAAGTGCAATATGTTGAGAAGGTATTTGATGAGGAAGCTGCTGAGATTTATGGTATAGAGGAGAATCAAGTAGTTGTTATGGTGCATACCGGCTCGAGAGGTTTAGGACATCAAATTTGCACTGATTATTTAAGAATTATGGAAAAAGCAGCTAAAAAATATGGAATAAAACTTCCAGATAGGCAGTTGGCATGTGCTCCGTTTGAATCAGAGGAGGGGCAGAGTTACTTTAAGGCAATGTGTTGTGGAGCAAACTATGCATGGGCAAATAGGCAGATGATTACACACTGGGTTAGGGAGAGCTTTGAAGAAGTATTTAAAATCCATGCTGAGGATTTGGAGATGGGTATTGTCTATGATGTAGCTCACAACATAGCTAAGAAAGAGGAGCATATAGTGGATGGAAGAAAGGTAAAAGTTATAGTGCATAGAAAAGGGGCTACAAGGGCATTCCCACCAAAGCATGAGGCAATTCCAAAAGAATATAAGGATATTGGACAACCGGTTATTATTCCCGGGGATATGGGAACTGCCTCTTACTTAATGAGAGGGACGGAGATTGCTATGAAAGAGACGTTTGGTTCAACTGCTCATGGAGCTGGAAGGAAGTTAAGTAGGGCTAAGGCATTAAAGTTATGGAAGGGTAAGGAAATTCAAAAAAGATTGGCAGAGATGGGAATCGTTGCCATGAGCGATTCAAAGGCAGTTATGGCAGAGGAAGCACCGGAAGCATATAAGAGTGTTGATTTAGTAGCAGATACATGCCATAGAGCTGGAATATCATTAAAGGTTGCAAGAATGAGGCCATTGGGAGTTATTAAAGGATAAACTTCATCTATTTATTACTAATTATTTTTAGGTGTAAGTTTTAAATATGATTAACAATTATTTTAGCATAACATCATTATGGATTTTTTTGTTTTGCTTTTTTTGTTAATTTATTGAGTAAAAAATGATTTTTTAAATCTTAAAAAGGTGAAACTATGGTTAATAACTTAGAAATTAAGGACTTGGAAAAAATAGCAAGAAAGGTTAGGTATAAAATAGTTAAAATGGTTGGTTTAGCAAAATCAGGACATCCAGGAGGAAGTTTATCAGCAACTGATATAATAGTTACTTTATACTTCAAAATAATGGATTATTCCCCAGATAATCCATATAAAAAAGATAGGGATAGGTTTGTTTTAAGTAAGGGACATGCCGCTCCTGCATTGTATGCCGTTTTATCTGAGTTGGGAATTATAGAAGAGGAGGAGTTATGGAAATTGAGAAGATTGGAGGGGAAGTTGCAAGGACACCCATCAATGGATACGCCAGGAGTTGAGATTTGCACTGGTTCATTGGGGCAAGGATTTTCAGCGGCAGTTGGGATGGCTTTGGGATGTAGATTGGATAAGCTAAATAACTATGTTTATGTTTTATTGGGGGATGGAGAGTGTCAGGAGGGGATAGTTTGGGAGGCGGCAATGGCAGCAGCTCATTATAAATTAGATAATTTAATTGCATTTATTGATAGGAACAAATTGCAGATTGATGGCTGCACTGAGGATGTTATGAGCTTGGGAGATATAAAAGCTAAGTTTGAGGCATTTGGATGGGATGTTTTTGAAATAGATGGGCATAACTTTGAAGAGATTATAAATACAGTTGAAAAAGCTAAAACTCTAAAAAATGGAAAGCCAAAAATGATTATTGCTTATACAATTAAAGGTAAGGGAGTTTCATTCATGGAGAATAATGTTGGATTTCATGGAAAAGCTCCAAATGAAGAGCAGTTAAAACAGGCATTAGAAGAGTTAAAATGTGATTAAGTGATATTATGGCAGTTTTAGTTAATTTCCCAGAAGAAATAAAAAATATTTTAAAAACTAAGAATGTAAATAAAGAGATAATGATACTAACTGCGATAGAGCTTTATAGAGAAAATAAAGTGAGTTTAGGAAAGGCCTCAGAAATTGCCAATATTAGCATAAAGGAGTTTCTATATGAATTGAGGAAAAGAGGGGTTCCTTTAAATTATGACTTAGAAGAACTAAAAAAAGACATAGAGATGGTTGAAAAATTATGAAAGTGGTAGTTTCAGATACAAGCCCATTAATTGTTCTTTCAAATATTGGAGAAATTGAAATATTAAAGAAATTATTTGGAAAAATAATAATCCCCAAGGCAGTGTATGAAGAATTTGGAGAATATTATGATTGGATTGAAATTATAGAAGTTAAAAATAAAGTGGCAGTAAAGATATTGAACAAATCACTTCATAAAGGAGAATCAGAAGCCATTATCCTCTCTATTGAATTAAATGCTGACTTATTGATAGTTGATGATAAAGATGCAAGAAAAGTGGCAAGTGATTTGGGTTTGAATATTATTGGCACTGTTGGAATATTATTACTTGCCAAGAAAAAAGGATATTACAAAGAAATAAAGCCAATAATTGATAAATTGTTAGAGAAGGGATTTAGATTAAGTAAGGATGTAGTAGAGTATGTTTTAAAAGAAGCTGATGAGTTATAAAATTTTGGTGATTTAGATGATTAAAATTGGAGCTTCAATATTATCAGCCGATTTTGGAAATTTAAAGGAGGAGATTAAAAAGGCAGAGGAGGCAGGGGTTGATTTTTTCCATGTTGATGTTATGGACGGGCATTTTGTTCCAAACATAAGTATGGGGATTGGAATAGCAAAGCATGTTAAAAAATTAACCGAACTGCCTGTGGATGTGCATTTAATGGTGGAAAATGTTGATATATTCATTAACGAATTTGAAGAGATGGATTATATTACCTTTCATATAGAGGCGGTAAAATTCCCATTTAGAATTATAAATAAAATTAAAAGCATTGGAGCCAAGCCCATTGTAGCTTTAAATCCAGCAACTCCTTTGGATGCAATAGAATATATCTTAGATGAGGTTTATGCCGTATTAATTATGACTGTTGAGCCCGGATTTTCAGGGCAGAAGTTTATCCCAATCATGACAAAGAAGATTAGAAAGTTAAAGAGCATGATTGTTGAAAACGGCTATGATACCAAAATCTTTGTTGATGGAGGGATAAATGTTGAAACAGCTCCATTAGCAGTTAAATCTGGGGCTGATGTTTTAATTGCGGCATCTGCAATATTTGGGAAGGATGATGTTAAAACAGCAGTAAAAGAACTAAGGGACTCAGCTTTAAAAGCATTGGACATAAATTTTTTAAACAAAAAATCAGAAAAACAATCAAACTTAAATAAAGAGGAATAATAGAACATAAAATTTTATAAAATTTTAAAATTAGCTTAAAAATTAAAAAATTAAAAATTGGTGATGGTTATGGTTAAATTGAGTGGAATTTATAAAGGGATGAGAAGGGGATATGGAGAAACATTAATAGAGTTAGGAAAAAAGTATAAAAATTTAGTAGTTTTAGATGCCGATTTATCTGGCTCTACACAAACAGCCATGTTTGCTAAGGAATTTCCAGACAGATTTTTCAATGCAGGGGTTGCAGAACAAAATATGATTGGAATGGCAGCGGGATTGGCAACAACTGGCAAAATTGTCTTTGCCTCATCATTTGCAATGTTTGCCGCTGGAAGAGCATGGGAGATAATAAGGAACTTGGTGGCATATCCAAAGTTAAATGTTAAAATTGTTGCAACACACGCTGGAATTACCGTTGGAGAGGATGG
>JAMOTQ010000072.1 GCA_027068365.1 Methanocaldococcus sp. | reverse complement strand
AAAGCAATATAGTGGTGAAATATTTCCATACCGAAACGGTCTGATTTTAACAGCATTAGAGTTAGCTAAGCAAAGGAAAGTTAGCTTTATGAAGAAATTTCCATACCGAAACGGTCTGATTTTAACTTTGTAATATTTCTATTTGCTCTTTTAAAGCTTTTATTTCCATACCGAAACGGTCTGATTTTAACAAAGTTGGGACAATCTAAAAACTTATATTGAAAAATTTCCATACCGAAACGGTCTGATTTTAACGACAATGAGGCAGTTATCCCAACATCAGAAGAACCAACAGCAGATTTCCATACCGAAACGGTCTGATTTTAACTATATATCAGAGGACAAAAAAATTATGGAGTTTGACTCATTATTTCCATACCGAAACGGTCTGATTTTAACTCAGGATGAGGATGTGGATACTTTTTTAAATCCATTTTATTTCCATACCGAAACGGTCTGATTTTAACTTTTCATCGTTGAATGAGTGGGTTGTTACAGCATATGAAAAATTTCCATACCGAAACGGTCTGATTTTAACAATTTTTAGGTATTTTTCTACTTCCTTATCAATAATATTTCCATACCGAAACGGTCTGATTTTAACAATTTTTAGGTATTTTTCTACTTCCTTATCAATAATATTTCCATACCGAAACGGTCTGATTTTAACAAGGTTTTGACGTTGTTAGCGAAGTGCAAGAAAGATGGATGATTTCCATACCGAAACGGTCTGATTTTAACATTCCACCAAAAGAGGCTAAAAAACTTGTAAAACTAACAAAATTTCCATACCGAAACGGTCTGATTTTAACAATTTTACCCTTTCAATCATCTTCTCCCTCCCTCATATTTCCATACCGAAACGGTCTGATTTTAACAGGGCAATCATTCGAGATATAACTATTTTATTCACTTCTAATATTTAAGCTTTTCTACACCATATTTGTCGGAGGGTAGATAACTACTTTTATTTATATATCCTCACTAATATTTAAACTTTTCTCTACAATTACAAAAAGAACTTTAAAACCTTTAATTTCTAAAATCTAAATTATTTATTGTGAGAATTATCAACTGAAAATAATTAACCAAAATCTTTTAAAAATCCCAATAATTCAATTAATCCAAATAAATAAAATCATTAAAATAACATACCCTTAGAAATTTGATAAAAAACCTTAAAATCAAAAAATAAAAGTTTTAAAAGTGCCAAATCTAAAAACAACAACTTTCAGCATGATAATTATAATTTAAACAGGCAATTTATTAAAAGGTAGGATGGATGATTAGAAATAGGTATCGAAAAATTAATAATTGACAACAATATAAAGTTTTTATCTAAATCGATTATTACTCATAATGGGTGATAAGATGCCAACAATAAACATAAAAAAAGCTGATTTAGAGAGATTGGTAAATATGCCATTAGAAGATGAATTTATTGAAGAAAAATTCCCAATGATGGGTGTTGAAGTTGAGGAAATTTTTGAAGAAGATGGAGAAAAGATTATTCAATTCTCAATTAATCCAAATAGACCTGACTATTTAAGTGTTGAAGGTTTAGCGAGAGGATTTAGAGGATTTATTGGTATAGAAACTGGTTTAAAAAAATATGATATTGAGAGTTCAGATGTAAAGCTATACAATGAGGGCGTTGAAACAAGACCCTACATAGCTATGGCTTTGGTTAAAGGGATTGTTATTGATGATTATGTTTTAGAGAGTATAATTAACCTCCAAGAAAAATTACACTGGGTTATGGGGAGAGATAGGAAAAAAGTGGCAATAGGAATTCACGATGCAGATAAAGTTAAACCCCCATTCTACTACAAAGAAGTTAAAGGAGATAAGATTAAGTTTGTTCCATTAAACTCGGATGAGGAAATGACTCCAAGGGAAATTTTAGAGAAGCATGAAAAGGGAATAAAATATGCCTATTTAATCAAAGGAGACAAGTTTCCAATAATAGTAGATAGTGAAGGAAATGTTTTGTCTCTACCTCCAATAATTAATGGGGAATTAACAAAAGTTACAACTGAAACAAGAAATATCTTGGTTGAAGTTACTGGAACTGATAAGTATGCAGTGGAAAAAACTCTAAATATTATTGTTACTGCATTGGCAGAGAGAAAATATGGAAAAATACACTCTACTGAGATAATTAAAGGTAATGAAAAAACAATTTATCCAGATTTAAAAGAAGATGTCTTAGAGACAACTCCTGAATATATAAACAAGGTCTTAGGAACAAATTTAACCCCAGGAGCTATAATAAATTACCTAAGGAGATGTAGGTTAGATGCCCAATTTGTAGATAACAAAATAAAGGTTTTTATCCCTGCTTATAGGGTTGATATATTTGGGGAGATTGATATCGTGGAGGAGGTAGCTATTGCTTATGGTTATAATAAATTTTATGGAGAGTATCCAATTATTGGAACTATTGGTGAGTTAAACCAATTAGAAAAGAAGTGTGATTTTATAAGAGATATTATGGTTGGATTTGGATTCTATGAGGTTATAAACTTAATGCTTTCAAATGATGATGTATTATTTAAAAAGATGAGGATTGAAGACAACAATTACATAGAGGTTTTAAAACCTGCCTCAATTGAACATAGAATTGTTAGAAAGAGCATTCTCCCACTAATAATGGAAACTTTGAGGATAAATAAGCATAAGGAGTTGCCACAAAAAATATTTGAGATTGGGGACTGTGTAATTATTGATGAAAATGCTGAAACAAAATCAAAAGTTGTTAAAAAGATAGCTGGGGCTATTGTAGATAATGAAACAAACTTTAATGAGATAAAGAGCTATGTAGAAGGTTTATTGAGAGAACTCAAAATTAATTATGAGCTTGATAACTTTGAGCATCCTTCATTTATTAAAGGTAGATGTGCTAAAATAATAAAAGATGGGAAAATTATTGGCTACTTTGGAGAACTCCACCCAGAGGTTATTACCAACTTTGAGTTGGAGTTTCCAGTTGTTGGATTTGAGTTAGAGATTGAATAATTATAAAAGGTAAATGCTTTTGGTCTTCTTTCAATGAATTTTTTGGGGGTTTGTTATGGCAATGGCATATACTAAATTGTATGAACTTATTAAAAATGTTAAGGATGAAAAAGAAGCCGAAGAATTATGTAAAATAATTGAAAAATTCTTTGAGAGTCAGTGCAAAGAAAATGTGTCTAAAAAATTTGAAGAACAAAAACCTGTTTTGAAGTTGGAAATTAAAGAAGAGTTAAGAAAAGAACTGGCAACGAAGGAAGATTTAGAATTAATTGGAGAAAAAATTTTAAGATATGTTGGTAATAAAATAAATCAAGTTAATGAAAAAATAAATCAGTTAGATAGAAAAATTGATGAAGAATTTTATCAATTAGATAAAAAAGTTGATACTCTAAAAAAGGATATAATAATCATTGCACTTATAATAATACTGGGGTCTGCCCAACATGGACATTTATAGATAAACATCCATGTTGGACTTGGGAGTCATCAACCTCAGCTCCCTCTGGGTTCATTGGGAGCAAGTCATCGGTCTCTTCCCCGGTCACGGGGACCCCAACTCCGCCTATCGGTTTAAATAATAATTATCGATGCCTCCTTAGGTCTCCATTGTCACCTTCATCAGAGGCATCTTTACGATTGTATGGTATATATAAATTCATATATAAAAATTTCGGTAATAAATGTCTATAAATATTCATATTTATCTATGAAAAATTAAACTGTTTCAAACGGCGAATTATATTCCAAGCATTCTTGGAAAAATTTTATCATTTTTAAAATAGAACTTTCCCAAAATAAAAGCATTTAAATGCTTTAAAAATTTTTTTACGTGAAAATATGCTTAAAAATCTATTATACAAAATTGAAAAGTTAAGAAGTGGAGAATTAAATGAATTTAAAGTTTTAAAAGAGCATATACAAAGTTTGGATGAGTTTCAATATCAACAAATAGTTAATAGGTTAAAGTTTCAAATTGAAATTGTTGAAAAATACAAACCAAAAGTTAGACCAGCAATAGACCCAGTTGTATCAACAGAACTTGGAATTTATAGAAGATTGGATGATTTTGAGATAGGGAAACTCTTAGGTTATCCAGAATGTTGTATAAAGCCATTTGTTGAAGATGCGAGGATAGGAATAGATAGGGAACATTTAAAAGAAGTTGAAGATATGAAGGAGGAGCTAAAAAATAAAGGAATTTATGCTATTGTTTTACCTTCTGGTTTTATTCCTTGTAGTTTGAAATGTGAAGAGGCAATAAAAAGAGGATTTATAGGATATTTAAATAAAGAAGAGTTTGATAATATATTAAAACTTGAAAAAGAGTTGAAAGAAAAAATCAAACACTGGCACTTTGGATATGATGAATATTATGAAAAAATAATAATCCAATAGCGAGGAGCTTCTTTGG
Source organism: Methanocaldococcus sp. (assembly GCA_027068365.1). Classification (GTDB taxonomy): domain Archaea; phylum AGJL01; class Methanococci; order Methanococcales; family Methanocaldococcaceae; genus Methanocaldococcus. The sequence goes on along the minus strand of JAMOTQ010000072.1, from coordinate 3,241 downwards.
TGTTAGAGATGTATATTATAATAGCTGGGATTGGTAGGATTGGTTATACTTTGGCTAAATCCCTATCTGAGAAAGGGCATGATATTGTTCTAATTGATATAGATAAGGATGTCTGCAAAAAAGTATCTGCGGAGATTGATGCATTGGTTATAAATGGGGATTGCACAAAAACAAAAATTTTGGAAGATGCGGGAATTGAAGATGCAGATATATACATTGCAGTTACTGGGAAGGAGGAGGTTAATTTAATGAGCTCATTATTGGCTAAGAGTTATGGGGTTAATAAAACCATTGCAAGAATTTCAGAGATTGAGTATAAAGATGTCTTTGAAAGGTTAGGGGTTGATGTAGTTATCTCTCCTGAATTGATAGCCGCTAATTATATAGAAAAATTGATAGAAAGACCCGGAATTTTGGATTTAACTATTGTAGGTAGAGGAGAGGCGGAGATTTTAGAATTCATAATCCCAGAAAAATCTAAAATAGCCAACAAAAAAATAAAAGAACTTGGAAGACCAAAAGATTATTTAATTATTGCTGTCTATGAGGACGATGAGCTAAAAATCCCGAGTGGAGATACTGAATTAAAAGCTGGGGATAGGGTTTTAGTTTTAGTTAAAAAAGATGCCGCCGATATTATAAGAAGGATGTTTTTAGAGAAATAAAGGTAATAGACAAAAAATAATTAATGTGTAAAAGTAATATGACAAAATTATTCAAAATTGCAAAATGGGGATAATTATGAAAATTAAAGTAAAAGCTCCATGCACATCAGCAAACTTAGGGGTTGGTTTTGACGTGTTTGGTTTATGTTTAAAAGAGCCATATGATGTTATTGAGGTTGAGGCAGTAGATGATAAAGAGATTATTATTGAAGTAGATGACAAAAACATCCCAACAGAGCCAGATAAAAATGTTGCTGGAATTGTAGCAAAAAAGATGATAGATGATTTTAATATTGATAAAGGAATCAAAATTAAAATAAAGAAGGGAGTTAAAGCAGGTAGTGGTTTGGGAAGCTCTGCCGCTTCATCAGCAGGGACTGCCTATGCCATAAATGAATTATTTAAACTAAATTTAGATAAATTAAAGTTGGTAGATTATGCCTCTTATGGTGAGCTTGCCTCTTCCGGAGCTAAACATGCTGACAACGTAGCCCCCGCAATATTTGGGGACTTTACAATGGTAACCAATTACAATCCATTGGAAATTTTACATATACCAATTGATTTTAAGCTTGATATTTTAATATCTATCCCAAACATCTCAATAAACACAAAAGAAGCGAGAGAGATACTACCAAAAAGTGTTGATTTAAAAGATTTAGTAAATAATGTTGGAAAGGCGTGTGGGATGGTTTATGCTTTATACAACAAAGATAAATCATTGTTTGGAAAATACATGATGTCTGATAAAGTTATAGAGCCAGTTAGAGGAAAATTCGTCCCCAACTATTTTAAAGTTAAAGAAGAAGTTAAAGATAAAGTTTATGGCATCACAATAAGCGGTTCTGGTCCTTCAATAATTGCATTTCCAAAAGAGGAGTTCATTGATGAAGTTGAAGAAATTTTGAGAGATTATTATGAAAATACAATAAAAACAGAGGTTGGTAAGGGAGTTGAGGTAATTTAATTTTGGATAAGTTATATATATTTAGCTAAGATTAGATAAGTAGTAAAAGTTAATATGGGGAATAGCATGAGATTCAGAAGAAGATTTAAAAAATTTTCCATTAGTAGAAAAGAATATGAAAAGATTGAGGAAATTTTAGATATTGGCTTAGCTAAGGCAATGGAGGAAACAAAAGATGATGAATTATTAACCTATGATGACATAAAAAAATTATTGGGAGATAAATGAAAGTGTTATTTGCTAAAACATTTGCTAAGGATTTAAAACACATTCCAGGGCATATAAGAAAAAGAATAAAGTTAATAATTGAAGAATGCCAAAATTCTAACTCATTAAATGATTTAAGCTTAGACATTAAGAAAATAAAGGGCTATCACAATTATTATAGGATTAGAGTTGGAAATTATAGAATAGGAATTGAAGTTAATGGAGATACAATTATTTTTAGAAGGGTCTTGCATAGAAAGAATATATATGATTACTTCCCATAATTTTATCTTATTTTCCCTTATAAATCCCTTCATAAACCCCTCTAACATCTCTACACTCAACAAAAACAATTTGGGCAATTCTTGCATATTTATATATGGTTATTGGATTAAAAACTTGCATTAAATATTCTGGCTTTCCTTCATACCCAGGGTCGTGAACAGCAGAGTATAAAGTTGCCCCCATTCTCAATAAAGAACTTCTTGGATATGCAAAACCAGCCACATTTTCTGGGATTTTTATATAATCAGCAACTTTTACAATATAAACCCCTCTATCCAATTTTATGCTTTCATCTTTTTCAGAGTTGAATATCTCAATATAGTTTGGTAACTTTCTCTTTTCATTTGAGAAATCAATAACTCCATCTCCATCTATTTTAAATATCTTCCAAACTCTCAAATCAATTCCACATTGTTGAATCTGCTCCTCTCTCAGATTATCAAAAAAGTTTTTTGACGTATTAGCTCCAATTATCATTAATTTCACCGCATTTCATTATTTATCAATTAATTTTTTAAATATCAACTCATCCCTCTTATAAACAAAAGTATTGCTTTCTATATCTCTATAAATCCATGGGGGCAAGTCCTATCGGCATGAAACTTTAAGAAAGTTTCATCAAAATTTATTTTCCCCAGGCTTTCTTAAAGGCTGTTCGGGATACCCCAGAGTGGGGTTGCCAAAGGCAACCCCACTTTCTATTTCAATTTTTTAAATATCAACTCATCTTTTTTATACACGAACATATCGCTTTCTACATCTCTATCAATTAAACAACTTGCCCCAATCCAGCAGTTGCTTCCAATTTTAACCCCCGGCATAAAAGAGACCTGAATGCCAGTTTTAACATTATCTCCCATTATAACCCCAAATTTTCTAACACTCTCAACCCTTTTACCCTTTATATTAACTTTTACGGGTTTATCGTCAAATCTTAAATTGGCAGTTATTGTATTACACCCAAAATTGCAGTTTTCTCCAATTATACTGTCCCCAACATAAGATAAATGTGGAATTTTTGTATTTTTCATAATTATACTTGCCTTAACCTCAGATGAGTTTCCAACAAAGGTATTTTCCATTAAAACAGTGTAAGGTCTTATATAAGCTAATGGTC
>JAMOTQ010000071.1 GCA_027068365.1 Methanocaldococcus sp. | reverse complement strand
TTTGTTATAATCTTATCATACTTTTTATCCTTAACATTCTCATACAAATCACTATGAACTACCCTAATATCATAATTTTCCAAGTTATTTAATTTTATATTCTCCTTAGCCAACTTTATAGCCCTCCTGTTTATATCACACATTGTAACTGATTTCACTTCATCAGCTAATGATATGCCAATAACTCCATAGCCACAACCCAAATCTAAGACGTCATCATCCTTATTAACAATCACATTTTCAACTAAAATTTTTGTTCCTTTATCAACCTTCCCATAAGAAAAAACTCCTGCATCTGTTTTAAATTTTAATTTTTTCCCCCTTAAAACATCTTCAACAATTTTTATATCTGATTTGGCTGTTGGCTTTTCAGAAAAATAGTGCATTTTATCACCAGCAATGTTTATAACAAGGTTTAAATTAAAATAATACTCTTAACTATTAAAAATTAGCTATATTATGAGAAGGTGATAAAAATGCATCTACTGGATTTAGATGTTTTAAGTAGGGAAGACATCTTAAAAATTATTGATTATGGGCTGTATTTCAAAAAAAATAGAAGAAAACACGAAAAAATCTTAGAAGGGAAGAGTATAGCAATTTTATTTGAAAAACCCTCAACAAGAACAAGAATGAGTTTTGACATTGCTGTATATGAATTAGGAGGGCATCCCTTAATAATGAACCAGAATGAGATACACTTAGGAAAGAAAGAGTCAATAAAAGATACTGCAAGGGTTATGAGTAGGTATGTAGATGCAATAGTGGCAAGGGTCTATAAGCATAGACATTTAGAAGAGATGGCAAAGTATTCAACAGTCCCTGTTATAAACGCTTTGAGTGATTTAGCCCATCCCTGCCAAATATTAGCTGATTTAATGACAATAAAAGAATATAAAGGTAAATTTAAGGGATTAAAAATAGCTTATTTAGGGGATGGAAACAATGTCTGTAATTCTTTAATTTTGGGTTCTGCATTAGTGGGAATGGACATTTACATAGCAACACCAAGGGGCTATGAGCCAAATGCTAAAACAATGTTAAAAGCTAAGGAGATTATTGAAGAATATGGAGAAGGTTCTTTAACATTAACAAACAATCCAATAGAGGCAGTTGAAGAGGCAGATATTTTATATACAGATGTGTGGATTAGTATGGGTGATGATAAAGATAAAGAAGAGGTTTTAAAAATCTTCCCACCATTCCAAATCAATAACAAGCTCCTGGAGTATGCCAAAGATGATGTAATTGTTATGCACTGCCTTCCAGCAAATAGGGGATATGAAATAACTGACGATGTTATTGACGGAGAGCATTCAGTTGTGTATGATGAGGCAGAAAATAGATTACATGTTCAGAAGGGGGTCTTTAAGTTTATATTTGAGAAGGAATAACAATTAACCTTAATAATAAAAAAATTATTCTTTAACACTCTCTTTTAAAAGAACATCAATCTTTTCAGTAATTTTATCTAACTCATCCTCTGATAACGGATTTGGAACAACTCTATCTTTATTTTCGTAGATTGCCTTTGCAATCTCTCTAAATGTATCTGCTATTTCACTTTCTGGAAAACATTCAATAACCGTCTTTTTATAAATCTCTGCCTTTGTTATTAAATTACTCATTGGGATTTTTCCAATAACTTTTGTTCCAATTTTTTTGGCAAAGTCATCAACAATCTCTGGAGCATTTATTACACTCCTCCCATTGTAGATAATCCCTCCCAATAATATTTTTCCCCTACTTGCGTATCTCTTTATCCCCTTACATATATTATTTGCCGCATAAATTGCCATTGGGTCGCAGGTTGTTACAATATAAACATCATCAGCTAAGTGTTTTTGTAAAGGCATTGCAAAACCACCACAAACAACATCCCC
>JAMOTQ010000070.1 GCA_027068365.1 Methanocaldococcus sp. | reverse complement strand
AAAGAATGGATGAATGATAAAAACGCTGAAACTGCTTTAAACTGTCTAAAATATTTTTGTGAGCATTGTGAAGTTCATTGTGCAATAATTGTTATTCCGGGAGTTAATGATGGTGAAGAATTGAAGAGGACAGTTTCTGATTTAGTTGATTGGGGAGCTAAGGCAGTTATATTAATGAGATTTGCAAATAGTGAAGAGCAGGGATTAATCTTAGGGAATGCCCCTCTAATTGAGGGTTTAAAAACCCATACAGTTGAAGAATTTAAAAATATTGTTGATGAGATTTATAATGAGTTTGGGGACTATATTAGAGTTAGTGGAACTCCTCTGCATGACCCAGTTGCTGGGACTCCATTTGCATTAGCTAAGGAAGAAAATAAAGGTATTTTAGAGAAGTTAAAAAATAAAATAAATGGAGAAGTAACAATAATTACTGGAAATATTGCATATCCCTTTTTAAAAAAGATTTTTGATGAAACGTCTGTAAATGTTGTTAAGGTTAATAAAGATATAGCTGATTTAATAACGGCTAAGGATTTAGAAAAATTGAACTTAAAGGATGTAAAAGAGACGGTTTTTATCCCTCCAAAGGCATTTGTGCATGATAGGATTGCTGAAAAGATTTTAAGGAGGGACGGGATAGATAGAATAGTTGTTAGAGGAGTTGAACAACTAACATTAGATGGAGAAGTTAGTGGAATATACACAAAAGAAGAGGCATTAAAATTTGAGATTGAAGCGTTTGAGGAATTAATTGGAATGATTAATTTCTTTGGAATGAAAAAATAATATTTTACTCATTTAATTGTTTTTGCAATAATTTAGCTACGGCAAAACTTGGCATTGCTAAGGAAACCCCTTTTCCATAGAGTTCTTTTATTGATATTATGTTGTAACCATTTAAAGCATCTTTTAAAATCTCCTCTCCTAAACCAGTTATAACAACATCGTTTAAATTATATCTTTTTGCAATGGTATCAACGTTCTCTTTAATTAAGTTCAAAAGCTTATTATAAAGCTTATTAGCAAAATCTATTATTTCATCATCTTTAATCATTTCTCTATCAGCACATAAAACTCTTGCTAACCTTGTTAAGCAACTTTCAAAATCCTTTCCATTATTATCTGGAGTGTCGCAGGTATAATCATCTTCTGTAATTTTATTTAAAATTAATGAGATATCTGCTGTAATGGCAAAGTATTCTGATGATAGATTGGTTAATTTTCCTCTAAACTCTACTTTATTAGCTAAAAAACTAACGGGAGTCCTTAAAGTTCCAACATAAACCAGTTGGTTATTCATCAATCTATCTAAATCTGTCTTTTTAGCTAAGATTTTTTTATTTTTTATTGGAATTATATCTGTTGTTGTAGAACCCATATCAACCAAAATACAACTATCCTTTACAAACTCTGAAACAAATTTAGCTGTTGCATTCCAATTTGACGCTGAGACATCTAAATACCTTTTTTTAGCTTCTTCTGAAATTAAAAAGTTTCCATTAACATCAAATACATATATTGGGCAATTAAAGACATTTTCAACTTTATTTATTATATCTTCAACTCCTTCTTTTTTTGTTTTATAACAGTCAGCCAATTCAGCTGTCATAACTAAGGCAATGTAATCAACATTATTATTATAGTTTTTTAATAAATCTTCCAATTCATCTTTTTTCTTCCACATGGGAAAATAGATGTGATGAATCTCATAGTTATCTCCTTCAATCTTCGTGATTTTTGTATTAGCTCCGCCAATATCTATCCCTAAAATCATGGTATCACCATAAAATTTTTAACTTAAAATTGTTATCCTATTTACTACTATAAAATGAGGGATAAGTATATGAATATCTTTGCTGAGATTCAAAAATTGTATAGGGAATATTACAACTTTGCAATAAAAAACAATATCCTTGAAATCCCAGAATGTATTGAATATAGGGAATTTGGATATGGTTATTTAAAAAAAGTTGATAACAGAAACCTATCTTTTAAAAATGAAAGGGAATATAAAGATTGGGTGTTAAAAAACGCTCCAATGCACTTTTACAAATCTTTGGCTTATATGCTCTACCCAAATAAATCAGGCGGAGCTTCTAAAAAAGGTATATTTAGAAGAGAATTGGCTTTTGATATAGATGTGCATAAAACAAAAAAATGTAAGCATGAAGATGATTGGATTTGTAAATATTGCTTAGAAGAAGCAAAGAATCAAGCAATTTACTTAATTGAAGAATTTTTAATTCCTGATTTTGGTTTAAATGAAGATGACTTAAAGATTGTATTTAGTGGAAATAGGGGCTATCACATCTATATAAAACCAAAAGATGAAAATATTAGAGATATTATTGAAAATTACTCAAAAGAGGATAGAAGATTTTTAATGGACTACATTTTAGGAAAAAATTTAAATTTATCAAAAGTTGGAAGTGGTTGGAGGAAACGACTAATAAAAGAACTTAGAAAAAATAAAATTGGAACAAAACAATTTGAAAAAGAAAAAAATTGGAAAAAAATTATTGAAAAGAGAAAAAATAAAAACAAAATTTATGATATTATAGATAAAGCTAAAAATAAACTTGAATTGGATGAAAAAGTTATGGATGACGATATACGACTTTTGAGAGTTATAAACTCCCTACATGGCTATACTGGCTTTATTGTTAAGCCGTTAAATAGTTTAGATGAATTAAAAAAATTCAATCCATTAAAAGATGCGATATTTAAAAACTTTGAAAATAAGTTGTATGAAGTTAATATATTTGATAATAGAAAATTCGAAATTGAGATATGTGGAAAGAAATACAACAATAAAAGTAAAAAAATTACTGGCTCAGCTTTATTATATTTATTTGGGCATAATATTAGATTCGAATTACTTCAATGCCACTGACTAATATTTTACCAGCTTTTGTTTTCTTTCCCTCTTTTTCTACAAAAATTCTTATTTTTCCAGCTCTACAAAAGTGTTGAACTCTTAAACCAATATTTATTAAAGTTCTGTCATTAAACTCTCTCCCAATAAACTCCTTTAAAGTTTCAGAAGTTGAACCACATGGTGCCTCTCTCAAAATATCAATTTTTTCAATTTTATTATTTTTAATATATAATTTCACTTTTGGTCTTCCAAAATATTTTAGAAATTCTTTTAATTGAGGATAATTATTTAAACAATCTATTAATTGAGTTTCATCAATATCACACATTAAATATGGGCAGAAGGCATTTCCAAAGCTCTCTAACTGTTTTTTAAATCCCTCCCCTTTCCAGGCACCAACAAGAATAAAAGCTTTGTTATTTATTTCTTTTATCTTTTTAACAATCTCATAAGTTACATCAGGATTTAAGGTATATGTTATATACAAATCATAATCTTTTAATTTTTCAATTGTATCTTCGCTTATTGTTATTTCATCAAAATCCCCACAATATTTAACAGTTATAAAATCACATGGAAATTTTGATTTAATTGTTTTGTAAGCTCTTTCACCATAAACTCCATCGGTTAAAATAGCAACCCTCACACTTTCACCATA
>JAMOTQ010000069.1 GCA_027068365.1 Methanocaldococcus sp. | reverse complement strand
TCTTTTGGTGGATTAAGTTTAGCTCCAAATAATGATGATACAGTAACTTCATCTCCATTTTTTAAATGCTTAACTTCTTTATCTTCTATTACTGTTGGGCAGTTAAAATACTCCTCAATTAAATAATTTGCTGATGTATGGTCAAAGTGGCAGTGGGTGTTTATTATTAAGTCAATGTTTTTTATCTTATTTTTTTCTAACTCCTCCATTAGTATATTGAAGGTTCCAGAAATCCCGGGGTCTATTAGTATGGTTTTCTTTCCAAGTATTAGGTAAGAGTTTGAGCTATATCCATATCCATTAAGTTTTATAATCATTTTCTCACCAAATTAATTTAGAATAAAAATATAAATACTATTGAAGACCCTAATTAATTAATTGTTATCTATTATAAATTATTTTTTGGGGATATTATGATTATTTATGCTACTTCAAGTGAATATTTGATTAATTATGATGATGTTGAAAATTTTATAGTTTTTGTAGTGTGTGATGATGCAAGCAAAATAAAGTATGGGTCTAAAATATCTGAGATTTTTTCAAGAACATTCTGTAATGAGGTCTATAATAATAGATATATAACTAACTTAAAAAACCTTATAGAAGTTGGGATTTATGAGGCAATTAAAAATATAAAGGAATTTTTAAATCAAAAGAAGATTGATAATGAAGAGTTAAATATATCCGTATCTGGTGGGGTGTATAAAAATGGAAAATTAATGCTATTTTCTTTGGGCAATACTCCAATATTTGTTATTGATAAAAATTATTATCTACACTGCCCTTTTGAGTTAAATAAAGATTTCAATCTATTAGATTGGAGGAAATTCGTAAAATTTAGTGATTTAATAAATAATCCAAAGAGTTTAATGGCTTGTAGTAATAAATTCAATGGGAAACTTTTTAAATTAAAAATTGAAGATAATAAAATAATTGCTGAGCCGTTTAAATATAAAATAGTTGGAATAATAAATAGGTTAATATCTCTTAGAGATAAAGAAAAAATAGAGGAGTATATTAAGAATATATTAAATTTAAATGAACACTTTCCCTTATTTGTTGTATCTTTTGATGAGGAGCCAATAGATGACAATCTTATTAAATTAGGGAAGCCAAAAAAACAGCAAAAAGATAAAAAGATATATAAAAAGAATATAAAAATGAAAATTAAGCCAAAACATAAAAAAGAAGATGAAATATTCAAAAAAACAAAAACATTAAAAACTTTTATACTATTAACAGCACTAATTTTGGTTATTATAATGGGTGGTCTTATAATATACAATACGTTCCACAATAGCCAAAATGTAGTTTATGAAGACAATTCAACCAATAATACCAATAATTCAGTGATTGTTACCTTTAATGCATTTGAAAATAAAAGTAAAAAATTGGACAGCCCAAATATTTCCAAACCAATTGTAAAGTTACCAATTGTAAATAACAAAGTTAATATAATTAGTAACAAAAATACAACAAAAAATACAATAGCTAACAATAAAAATAAGGATGATTTAAAAATTTTAGTAAAGATTGGTGTTGATAAATTATTAAATGGAGTGAATTATGTCCCACTATCTATAAATTTCCCAGAAAATGGAAATTATTACATTTCAATAACATCAAAAGATGATAATTTAAGATTGATTAATATAGAAAACGGAAATATTATTTATAAAAATCCTACATCCATTGAGCTTTTTGAAGAAATTGAAAACAGAGAAAAACTATATAACCTAAATGTAGAATATACTGGTCAAAAATCAGATTTGAAGGACTTAATCAATATTGAAATATCAAAAATAGAAATTTTAGAAGATAAACAATAAAATGGAAAATTATAATTTTTATTTAATTTTTTTAAGGACTTTAACTAACATATAAATTGCTTCTGCTATTTCTTTTATTCTACCAACCTCTTCCTCTTCTTTTAATTTAAAGGACAAATAATTTATTTTTTCAACAAGTATATTCTCCAAATCTGGCATTTGGGCATTATCTTTATATTTTTTGTGTTTTTTGTCCTCAATATTTTTCTTCCCTTCTTCATTATTTTTAAATCTTTTACAAATTGGGCAATATATTTCCCCATCTTTCTCAAATAATGGATATCCACACTTTGGGCAGTGATTTGATAACATCTTCGCCCCTTTTAATAGTTCATTAGATAGAATTTTTATTTTATCATCATTTTCCATAGTTTTCACCAATTTAACTGTGTTAATAAAAACTCTCTTGCATAGCATTTATTACATTTAATTTTTGGTAGTTGTAGTTTTATTTTATTTTTATTATTGTTTATATTTCCTAAGCAAGAAATTCCCTCTAAGGTTGGGCATAAATAAATATCCCCAAATTCATTAACAAATAATAAGTCCCCAGAGTTTAAATAGCAGTATCTATTTTTAGGTCTTTTTTGTAGATTTTTTATGTAAATTGGATACCTCCCCAATTTATTTAACAGTTTATTAAATTCTTCAATATTTGGCATTAAATTTAAATGCTCTTTTTTCTTTGGCTTTAATAAATCAAAACTTATACTTTTCACACCAAAAGCAATTAAATATTTGATAAAATCCTCCAAATATGGAAGATTTTTATTTGTAACAACTGTTGTTATGCCAAAAGGGATGTCGTGAGATTTTAGAATATACATCCCTCTTATAGTATCTAACGTTGATGGCTTCCCATCTTTGTATGGTCTTAGGATATCATTAACCTCTAAACCGTCTATACTAACTCCAACTTTTATATTTAATTCCTTAATCCTTTCAGCTATTTTTTCACTTATGAGGGTTGCATTTGTTTGAATTGCATATTCAACACAACCATTATAATAATTATTGCAATAATCAATAACCTTCTCTATCAATTTAAAATTTAATAATGGCTCTCCACCAGTAAATTGTATTTTTAATTTGTTATCTAAGCTTAATAAGTAGTCAATAGAATTTTTAGCTGTTTTAAAGTCCATATCTTTGTTATTTTTATTATTTGCATAACAATATATGCAGTTTAAATTACACTTATTTGTTATCTTCAATATTAAATATTTCATAATCTCCACCGATTTTTTATTATAAAAAGTGATAAAAAGGATAAAAATATTAAAGATAGTGTTAAGTTAATTAAGATTTTGTTTAATATAATTGGTGATGCCCATGGTTAAAATTGGCTTTGTTTCAACAATAGACAGTGATGATTTGGTTTTTGAAGAAGCATATAAAGAGATTAAAAAATACGGCATTGAATTTAAAATATTGGATTATAAATGTAGTAGGAAGGAGTTTGAAGATTTTTTAAATTTTATTAAAGATGCAAATATTGTTTTTACAAAACTCATGGGTGGAAAAGAAGCATTTAAATATTATGATGAATTAGCTGAATTTTGTAAAAAACACAACATCCCATTTTTACCATTACCAACGTTAAATGAGGTTCATCCTGACTTAGAGAGAGATAGAACAGTAGATGATGAGGTAAAGGATAAGGTTGTTAAATATTTGGGATATGAGGGAATTTATAACTATAAAAACCTCCTTTTATATTTGGCAAATAAGTTTGGGAATTTAAATGTAAAATATGAAGAGCCAAAACCAATGCCATGGCAAGGTATCTATTATAGGGGAAAATGCTTTGAAACCTTAGATGATTATCTCAACTATCTAAAAGAATTAGGAAAAGATTTAAATAAACCAATTATAGGAGTTTTGTTTTATAGGAATTGGTTTATAGCCAATAACATTGACTATGTTAATGATTTAATTGATATTATTGAGAAGAAAGGGGCTATACCAATAGCTGTTTTTAGCTCTCATTTAAAAAACGAGCTTGGCTCAATAGGGACTTTGGAAACATTTAAAAAATTTTTCTATAAAGAGGGGAAGCCAATAATTCATGCTTTAATTAACACCACCATGTTCACTCTCTCAATGGGTGTTAAGGCGGAGTTATTAAAGGATGAGCCAGAGTTTTTGAAGGATTTAAATGTTCCAATATTGCAAGGGATTATATCAACGGGATTTATTGAGGACTGGAAAAATTCAGTATCTGGCTTAAATCCAATTGATTTAATTATTGGTATGGCAATGCCAGAGTTTGATGGAGCAATAATACATTTCCCAATTGGTGGAAAAGAAAAAATAAAAGATGGAGATGTAGGAGTGCCAATTATTAAATATAGGGCTATAAAAGATAGGGCTGAAAAAATAGTTGATTTAGCCATAAAATATGCAAATTTAAAATTAAAACCAAACAAAGATAAAAAAATAGCCATAATTTTCCACAACTATCCACCAAGAAACGATAAAATAGCGAGTGCTTTTGGTTTAGACAGTCCAGAGAGTGTTGTAAATATTTTGAAAGAAATGAAGAAAAGGGGCTTTATAGTTGATGAAATCCCAAAGAATGGAACTGAGTTAATAAAGAAAATGCTGAACTATGCCACAAATGATAAGAGATTTTTAACTGATGAGATGATAAAAAAGGCAGTAGGGAAAGTTAAAAAAGAAGATTATGAGAAGTGGTTTAACTCCCTACCTGAAAAAGTTAAACAGGAACTAATAAAGAACTGGGGAGAAATTCCAGGAGAAGTTATGAACTTTGATAATAATTTAATTATTCCCGGGATAATTAATGGGAATATCTTTATCTCAGTCCAACCACCAAGGGGCTTTGGAGAGAATCCTTCTGCCATATATCACTCCCCTGACTTGCCACCAACTCATTATTACATTGCTTTCTATAAATGGATTAAAGAGGTTTTTAAAGCAGATGCAATTATGCACATAGGAAAGCATGGTAATTTGGAATGGCTTCCTGGAAAGTGTGTTGGTTTATCAAATGAGTGCTATCCAGATATTTGTATGGAACTTCCAAATATCTACCCATACATAGTTAATAACCCTGGGGAAGGGACGCAGGCAAAGAGGAGAAGTTATGCAACAATTATAAGCCATTTAATCCCACCAATGACGATATCTGATTTGTATGGGGACTTGTCAGAATTGGAAAAGAGTATTGATGACTATTATGAGACAGATAATAAAGATAAAAAGGAATTTTTAAAGAAAGAGATTTTAAAGAAGATTAAAGAGTTAAAGTTAGATGAAGATTTGTTAGATGGGAAGATTATAGATGAGAAAATAAATGATGAAAACTTTGAAAAACTATTAAATAAGATTCACGATTACTTAGAGGTCTTAAAGAATAGGCAAATAAATGAAGGGTTACATATAATGGGAGTGCCTTTGGATGGAGAAAAGTTAATTAACATGATATTTATGATTGTTAGGTATCAATTTAATTACTTAGAGATTTTAGCTGAGATTTTAGGTTATGATTGGGAAGAATTAAACAAAAATAAAGGTAAAAACCATAAAATTATCGACAAAATAAATGAAATTGGGCTGAATTTATTAAAGGAATACATGCAATATAACTTTGATGAAAATAAAATTAATGAGTTAAAAACAGTTAAAATAAACTCTAAGTTAAAAGAGGTTTTAAAAACTGTCTCAAATATCTATAAAAATTTAATGAGGGTTGATGAAGAAGTTATAAATGCGGTAAATGCCTTAGAGGGCTTTTATATCCCTCCAAGAGTTGCAGGAGCTCCTACAAAGGATATAAATTGTCTCCCAACTGGAAGAAACTTTTACTCATGCAATCCTCAGGAGATTCCAACGAAATCTGCTTATGAAATGGGTAAAAAATTAGCTGAGGACTTAATTAACAAATATTTAAAAGAGGAGGGGAAGTATCCTGAATATATTGGTGTTATTGTTTGGGGCTCTCCAACTATGAGGACGAAGGGGGATGATATTGGAGAGATTTTATATTTATTAGGAGTTAAACCAGTTTGGAATAAGATGGGGAGGGTTGTTGGTTTAGAAGTAATTCCATTGGAAGAGTTAGGAAGACCAAGGATTGACGTAACTTTGAGGATTTCTGGGCTGTTTAGGGATACCTTCCCAAATGTTATTGAACTCATAGATGAGGCAATAAGAATGGTTGCTAATTTAGATGAACCAGATGAGATGAATTTTGTAAAAAAACACTATAAGGAAGAAGTTGAAGAGAAGATAAGAAAGGGTATTGATGAAGAAACAGCTAAGAAAACCTCTTTATACAGGATATTTAGTGATAAACCGGGATGTTATGGTGCTGGTGTCTCTCATTTAATAGATGAGAAGAACTGGCAGTCAATAGAGGACTTTGCCAAGGTTTATGTTGAGTGGGGAGGTTATGCTTATGGAAAGGGCTATTATGGGGTTGAGGCAAAGGACGAGTTCATAAATCGTTTATCCAAGATTGAACTAACCGTTAAAAATGAAGATAGCCAAGAATGGGACATATTTGAGGGGGATGACTTTAACAGCTATCATGGTGGTTTAATAGCGGCAGTAACTCACTTCTCTGGAAAAAAGCCAGTTAGTTATGTTGGAGATACATCAAACCCAAACAATATCAGGACTAAGCATCTAAAAGAGGAAGGTAAGGAGATATTTAGAACAAAAATAATGAATCCAAAGTGGATTGAGGGCTTGAAAAAGCATGGTTATAAAGGAGCGGCGGATTTTTCAAAGTATATAGACCATATGTTTGCATGGGATGCAACTTCTGGCATAATAGACGATTGGATGTATGAAAAAATAGCTGAAAAGTATGTGTTTGACAAGGATATGGAGGAGTTTTTTAAGGAGAATAATCCTTATGCCTTGTTAAATATAACTGAAAGGTTGTTGGAGGCAATAGAGAGGGGGATGTGGAAGGCAGATGAGGAGATGAAAGAGAAGCTGAGGAAGAAATACTTAGAAATAGAGGGAATGATTGAGGAGAAACTATAAGTTTTTTTATACTATTTTTTTGTTAAATAACATTAGTTAAAATTTTTGGTGGTTTAAATGTCAGAGATTAGAAGTTTCTAAGCCCAAAAACTTATTTAGAAAAAATTTATAAACGTGATTTTATAACTATTTTTTAGTATGAATTTGGTGGGGGGTTATGGAAGATGCTATTTTATAAGATTGATGGTAGTAGGGATATAAAAGGACAGATAAAAACTACAATTACCAAGGAGATTGTTAATAAGTTGGATAATCCTATTTCTGTCTGTATTCATCCTCCGATTGATGGGAGTTTAAAGTTTGAATCAAGTAAGTTTGTTCATATAAGGAGTTCGCTCATCTTCAAGTATCATTACCTAACATAATTACTAATAATTTAGAGAACCAATTCGATTTATGGTTGTAGATAAATGTATAGAAGCTTATATACAAGTGGAGATTTCTCCGACTAACTCCTCGATGTTTTCTTAAATAGGGTTTAATTATCGAATGGAAGCACTCACAGTTATTAACGTGGGAAATGCCGTTAGAATATTCTCCCGATGCGTGATTAACTGTTAAATGTTTAAATACCTTCGGATGCGAATCTAAATTTTCATAAATGGTATATTCATCAGTATTAACGACTAAACCGTCTGAATTAACTTTATCAATAATTTCCCAAACTCTAACCTTACTTAAATTCGTTTCAACAGATGTAAAAACTCTCCCGTCTATTCGATTGTATAGGGTTATTGTTGGAGGTCTTTCGGTTTGGTAAGTTCCTCTACCTTTCTTTTTTAGTCCTCTTCTTCGTTTTTTATCTTTTTTAACTCCTTTATCTCCAGCGTTAATATAAAATTCATCTGCCTCTAATTCGTTTCCAGTAATTTTTTTAAAAGGTTGTCTTTTTCAGAGGATTCCATAACTTCTTT
>JAMOTQ010000068.1 GCA_027068365.1 Methanocaldococcus sp. | reverse complement strand
ATGATGAAGACCCAAATTATGTGTATGTTGATGAGGTTATTGGATTGGCAATAGCAAATGAGATTGCTGGAACTAAGGCAATATTTAATTTTAGATTCTATGATGCTAAAAAACCCGGAATAATTGGAGAGTTGGATAAAAAAGGATTTATGTTTTTGGATGATGCAATAGCTGGGTTGTTAGCTGGGTGTATGAGTAAGGTTTTTGAATAAAGTTAGACTTCAAAGGTATCCCTCAATATGTCTCTAATCTCATCTGAAACCTTTATTTGCTTCTCTAAGGCATTAAGAATCCTCTCCAAATAATTAATTATCTTATCCAACTTTTTATTAATTTCTTTTAATTCATTCGTTGAAATCTTATTTAATCCCTTAGGAAATTCAATATATGTGTTTAAATCTCTTTCTTCTATCCATTCAACCTTTATTAAACCTTCATCATCTTCCAAATCTTTAATTATTTCCTTAAAAAGCTGTTTCTTCTTTTCATTTGGAAAGTTTGCTAAAATTCTAACGCTGTCTCTATAAATATAAATAATCCCATCTACATCCAACAATCTCCCTAAACTCTCAACTTTATCTATAAACTCAGCATACTGCACTCTTCCGTAAATTCTCAGCTCATAAGTTGTAGCCATAGAGGCCACCAAAATTTATAAGTTAAATTAAAGTTTTTGTTCAATTCTTTTAAGAATTTCCTTTATTTCATCCTGTCCTTTTCTAATATCTTCTAAAACTCCAAAAATCAATTTAATATATTTAACTCCCTCATCAAGCTTTTTATTTAATTCAATTAAATCATCTGCTGAAATCCTATTAATTCCTTCTGGAAAGTCAATATATGCATTTAATGCAGTTTCTTCAATTTTATCTATTTTTATAAGTTTGTCCTTTTTTTCTAAGAGCATAATACTTTTTTTAAATACTTCTTTTGTTTCTTCCATCATCAAAATTAGCTAAAATCCTAACAGTTCCATCTTTATGGTTATAAACTACTCCAGAAATACCTAAACCTCTACCAATATTTTCAATTCTATCTCTAAAGCCAACATGTTGAACCTTACCATAAATTCTTAACTCGTAAGTTGTAGCCATAAACATCACCAAAAAATATATTATGTATCTATCCTTACAAAAATTTTTACTTTGCGGCTGAGACAATTTTAATAATGTCATTATGCTTTAACTCATAATCAGCTCCAATTCTAATCTTCTTTTTTGCATCTATTGCATAGATAAACTTGTCCCCCAATTCGGTATGAATTTTATAAGCTAAATCCCTTGCAGTAGTTCCCTTCTTAACCAAAAATTCATCTGGCAACACATTCCCTTGCTTATCTGAAAATTTGTTCTCATCCTCAACTGGGTAGACAACAATCATGTCCAATAAGTCAAAATAAGCCCTGTTTATGCACTCCTGAACTCCTGTTCCCCCATATTTATTTAAAAAGTCCTTTATGTAATCAAAAGCCTTCCTCATCTGCTCATTTACTTTACTTTCATCAATTATCTCAAAGTCATTACCCTTCCTCTTTATAATTCCAGCCTTTTCAGCCCTTTTTAAAGCCAACTCTATCTCAGCAGATGTTGGAATAACTATATAGTCGTTAAACTCTTTCTTTAATCTCTCAATGTTCTTCTCTGCATCTGGGTGGTCTGCTTTATTTGCGGCAATAATCATTGGTTTTGAGATTTTTCTAAGCTTTTTAGCTAAATTTAATAAGTCTTCTTCGCTCCATTTAATTGGGCTTTCATCCATATCTCTAATGGCAATTTTTATATCGTCTTCATCTATATTCAACCCACTTAGTTGGTCTTTTAAAGCTTTAACTATGTTTTTCTCTTGCTGAGCCCTTCTCGCCAATTTATCCCAATTTTTAGTTAAAATAC
>JAMOTQ010000067.1 GCA_027068365.1 Methanocaldococcus sp. | reverse complement strand
TTAAGAAATACAATTTAAAAGTAGAACCAAATGCCATGGGAACTGTGTTGGAGGGAGATTTAGATGAAATTTTAAAGGCGTTTAAAGAAGCTCATTCCACAGTTTTAAATGACGTTGATAGGGTTGTAAGTAGTTTAAAAATTGATGAGAGGAAGGATAAAGAAAACACAATTGAGAGAAAGTTAAAGGCAATTGGAGAGTTGTAATTTGGTGTTGTTATGATTTTAGGCATTTGCGATGGGCATAATGCAAGTTCTTCCTTAATAGAGAAAGATAAAATCCTATTTGCAATGAGTGAGGAGAGATTTACAAGGAAGAAAAATCAAAGGGGCTTTCCAGAAAAATCAATAAATTATATTTTAAACAAAATTAAAGTTGAAGATATTGATTGCATATCCATTGGTGGAGTTTTTAGGAGAGGAGAAAGAATAAAAAAGCTAAAAAACTTTCAAAGCAAGATAAACAAAAAATTTATCTATATTTATCATCACTTAGCTCATTCCTATTTATATAAACTTTCTGAGTTTAAAGAGGCGTTAGTTATTTCAATAGATGGGGGAGGAGATGGGTTATCTTTTTTAGCATCAATAGCAAATAAAAATAATTTAGAGATTATAGCCCAGAGTGATTTAATCGATTCAGTTGGGGATTTTTATGCTTCAATAACTGAGCTTTTGGGCTTTAAACCAATGGAAGATGAAGGAAAAGTTATGTCTTTATCCTCTTATGAAGGAGAGGATGATATAGATTTAAAAATTCTTGATTATATAAAAGAGTTAAAATCATTCAAAAACTATCTTGGAGTTATTGGCTATGAAGCTACCAAATCACTAAAAAAACTTATGGTTAAGGATAAAATCCAGTTATCTTTTGAAGATAAAGTTAGAATATCAAAATTTGCTCAAAGGACTTTGGAAGAGGTTGTTTTAAAGGCAATTGATGATTTATCTACTGAATATAACATAAACAATGTTGTATTTGTTGGGGGAGTAGCTCAAAATGTTAAATTAAATTCAAAAATAGCTGAAAAATACAATTTGTTTGTCCCTCCGTTTATGGGAGATGAAGGACTTTGCTTAGGAGCAAGTTTGGCTGATAAAAGAATAGATAGGATAAATATAGATAATACATACTTTGGTTATGAGATAGAGAATGAAAATGCTGAAAAACTCTTGGAAGAGATGAAAAATAAGCTTAAAGATTATAAAATAGAGTTTATTGAAGAGAAAGACATCCCAGAAGTTATTGGAAATCTAATTTTGGAGAATAAAATTGTTTGCTTATCAAGAGGAAAAATGGAATTTGGACCGAGAGCTTTAGGAAATAGAAGCATTATAGCCCTGCCAACGAAAGAAAATAAAGAGAAAATTAATAAAAGATTAAAAAGAAGTTGGTTTATGCCATTTGCTCCAACTATATTGTATGAATTCGTTGATGATTATTTAATAAACCCAAGATACTCCCCATTTATGACCCAAATATTTAAGGTTAAAGAAGATAAAATAAAGGATATTGAAGGAGTTGTCCATGTAGATAAAACCACAAGACCTCAAACATTAAAAAGAGAGGCAAATAAAACATATTATGATATAATAAAGTATATTTATGATTGCATTGGTATTCCCGTAGTTTTAAACACATCCTTTAATTTGCATGGAGAGCCAATAGTTTGCTCTGAAAGGGATGCAATAAACAGCTTTTTAAAGGCAGATTTTGACGCTTTATTGTTGGGCAGTTATTTAATATCCAAAGTTAGGTAATCAAAGTATTTTTCCGTCCAATCTACAATCCCTTTCCTTTCTTTTTTATGTTTTATTGCCTCAATAATCTCACTAACTATATCTTCAACATCCCTACCTGTTGTATCTATCTCATAAACTTTGCCTTTGCTCTCACATAAACAAACATCTA
>JAMOTQ010000066.1 GCA_027068365.1 Methanocaldococcus sp. | reverse complement strand
ACTAATTTTACATGTTTCATGTGGCTTTTTGCTGATGCCTGGAAGTATCTATCAGCCCCAGCTCCAACTCCTCCTGTCATCGCCCCCAATGAACCCATTCCTCTATACTGCTTGTATTTCCTTCCATTGATAACCATTAACTGCCCAGGAGCTTCATCAGTTCCAGCCAATAAAGAGCCGAGCATAACTGCATCTGCTCCAACTGCTATTGCCTTAGCAATATCTCCACTGTATCTTATTCCCCCATCTGCTATAACTGGAATATTATGTTCTTTTGCGACATCTGCCACTTCAGCAACAGCAGTTAGCTGAGGAACTCCAACACCAGCGACAACCCTTGTTGTGCAAATTGAACCTGGACCTATTCCAACTTTTAAAATATCTGCTCCTGCTTTAATTAAATCCTCTGCCGCTTCTTTTGTTGCTATATTTCCAACTATTAATTTTATGTCAGTCCCTTCTAACATTTCTTTAAATTTCTTCACATTTTCAACAACTCTCATGTTGTGGGCATGAGCACAGTCAATGGCTATGGCATCAACCTCTGCCTCAATTAAAGCTTTGGCTCTCTCAAAATCATGCGGTCCGCAGGCAGCTGCTACCAACAATCTGCCTTTTTTATCTCTTGCGGCTTGTGGGTATTTTCTTCTCTTTAAAATATCTCTTAATGTTATAATACCAACCAATCTGTTTTCATCATCAACTATTGGTAATCTTTCAACTCTATTTGCATACATCAACTCTAATGCCTCTTCTTCTTCAACATCTTCCTTGGCACAAACAACATTTTTTGTCATAACCTCTTTAACCTTTTTTGATTTATCTTCAACTGCTTTAACATCCCTAAGTGTTATAATCCCGACTAATTTATCTTCATTATCAACAACGGGCAATCCACTAATTGAATATGTTTCCATAACATTTATTGCTTCTCCAACACTGTCTTCTGGGGATGCAGTGATAACTTCTTTAACAACTATTTCATCTGCCTTTTTAACTGCTTGAACTTGATGGACTTGCTCATTTATTGGCATGTTTCTATGTATAACCCCCAAACCTCCTAATCTTGCCAATGCAATAGCCATCTCTTTTTCTGTTACTGTATCCATTGCCGCTGAAATTATTGGGATATTTAATTTTAGTCCTGCTAAGTTGGTTGATACATCAGTATCTTTTGGCTCAACCCATGATGCATTTGGGACTAATAAAACATCATCAAAAGTGTATGCCATCTTTGCTTCCATTAATTTCTTTAAAAACAAACTCTCACCTTATAAACCTTTTTAACTATATTTAGAAGAGGGGTATTTATACTTTTTATTTAATAATTTTGTGATTTTGAATATATGGTTTGTTTAATTCAATATATATCTAAGGATATAAACAAAAAGTTATTTAAAAGAAACTTTCAAATACTTTAATGCACTCTAAGAAATTTAAATAAATCCCGTATAAAGTTAAAAAACCATCAGTTATAGTTAAATTAATAAAACATAATATGGAAAAATGTGAGTAGTCTTAAAATTTACTGATTTCTATAAACAAAATACTTAGAAAACCTCTTACATTACGTGAGAAAATGATTATTAAAAAGTTAGAAGAATTTGGGATAACTATTGATAAATTATTAGATGCTGGGATGGCATTATACATTGGAAGTGATGGAGAAAGAGAGTTAGTTAAAGAAAAACTTAAAGACATTTTGTTAAAGCAATTAAATAATCCAAATGTCTCAACTTTATTAATTGCGGCTATTTTATTAGATAAAGATGGTAAAGCTAATAATTTACCATTTAATTATGATGAAGACCCAAATTATGTGTATGTTGATGAGGTTATTGGATTGGCAATAGCAAATGAGATTGCTGGAACTAAGGCAATATTTAATTTTAGATTCTATGATGCTAAAAAACCCGGAATAATTGG
>JAMOTQ010000065.1 GCA_027068365.1 Methanocaldococcus sp. | reverse complement strand
CTTAATTCCAATAAAAACAAATATGCAAATAACACCCGGAATAAAAATCAATAATGGTAGGGTTATAATTGATTTAGAAAATTCTTATCTATTTAAAAACTTCATTGTGTATGTTGATACAATAAACAATAAAATAATTTACAATAAAGAAAGATTATGCAATAAAAATCCAGCCATATTAGATATAATGTCAAAGATAGATGAAAACACTTGCCCATGGTGTGGGGCTAAATTAAGAGTAGTTAGAACAAAAAAAGGAGAGTTCTTGGGATGCACAAATTATCCAAATTGTTTGTATAGAAGATTTCCCAAGAAAAATTAATATTTATAGTTCTTTTTAAAAGTGAATAAAATTTATTAAGGAAGTTTGAACTCCTTCCTAATGGAAGGAGTTCATCAGTGATTTATATATCCAGAACATCCTTTAAGAAAGCTTGAAGGAAACTTTATTTGATGAAACTTTCTTAAAGTTTCTTCCAAAATATTTTAAAAAGAACTATAAATTTACTTTTAATTCTATGAATGCTATAATCTCTTTATGTAAAGAAGTTGTATTATCCTTAATCTGAGTATTTAAATGTATTTGTGAGAGTCCTATATTTATCCCCTTAATCCCTATGTTCTCATCCTTAAAAATTATTTTTTCTTATAAGAAAATTAATATATATTTTTACTATAAGGATATTTCTAATTACATATTAGATAAGTTACAAAAAAGATAAGCCCTCAACCTCTATCATTTAATTTAAATTAATAAAAAATGTGTATCTACCCTTGGAAAACCGTGACCTTCATCGAAGCCAATAACGGCTACTCGGCACGGCCGCCTTGTGAGTAGACTTCCGTGGTGGTTTCATCCCCTGCGGAAGGTCGCCACCCAGGACATATATTAATTTAGCTACATTCTATATATATTTTATCACTGTTGTATCTCGAAACTATTTCGTATCACTGAGTAATAAATATTTGAATAAGGATAACACCAAAAAATATACTGGAAAACTTAGGAATTATAACTCTAAGAAAATGAAAGGGGAAAAAAGAAATCAAAACGATTAACGCTTTAAAACCAAATGAATTATGGCAGATTGGCTTTAAAATCGTTAATGTTGATGGGGTTGGATACTATTTGTTGTTAATAACCTATGACCACAGCAGATTCATCCTATATACTAAAATTACATGAAGAAGCGACATCAGATATTGTTATTTCCACCCTAAATGAATGTTTCGAAATTTTTATGGAAAACCAGAGAAGACATCGACAGATAAGGAACTCAATTCGTTTCTGCAAGAGGAGGAATCTCGAAATTCCAAAGTTTTTAATGGATAATTCCATTCAACACATAAGAACATATTTGGATATTTTCAAACGATAGGAAAAGTTGAGTAGATAAATAGGGGGCTTAATATCGATTAAATGAGTTTAATAGTTTGAATGAGTTTGTAGATTGACATAATCAAATAAAACCACATCGTTCGTTGGATTTTAAAACCCCTTATGAAGTATATTTCGAAAGACATAATGAGGTAGTGGCATGACTATAAGCAACGAAATAATTTCAGGACGCTCATCCTCATTTACAATTACTTATATAAATGACTACTACGATATATAATCTTATGAGCGTGGGAGCATATAAGTTGTTCATACCAAAGGATGGGGAGTGTATCGAGATTATAAGGAAGATTAGATGGAGTAATGGATATATTTGCCCATACTGTGGTTCGAGAGATGTTATTTTAAAAGGTAAAGAGGGATATAAATCTTATATCCAAAGATACAGGTGTAATTCGTGTAAAAGACACTTTAATGACTTAACTGGAACAATATTCGCTAAAAAGCGAATGTCTTTGGGAGAGATGTTTTACATAATCAAAAATCTAAAAAATTCATCGATTAATCAAATATCTGAGGAGTTAGGAAGGGATTATAGGACAGTTCATTCGTTTGCAAAAGAAGTTATGGAATC